>CAZNIX010000059.1:0-15310 GCA_964573125.1 uncultured Thermoanaerobaculia bacterium | reverse complement strand
CGCGGCGCGGGAAGAGGCGCGGGATCTCGCCCGCGTGCCGGCGCGCGCGCTCGGCGGCGGCGGCGCGCCGCGCCGGCTCGAGGGCGGCGGTGCGCAGCAGCCACAGCTCGGCCAGGCTGCCGTGGGCCCACGCCCGCTCCTCGGGGTCCGGGTGGTCGAGGTAGCACTCGGCGGACAGCCGGGCCGCCGCCCAGTGCTCCTCGGCGAGGCCGTCGAGGTCGTCGCCGAGCAGCGCCGCGAGCGACGCCGCCTGGACCAGCACCCAATGCAGGGAGGCCTTGCGGTGCTGGGTCTCGCCGGCCGCGACCAGGAAGCCGGTCGCCGCCTGGCGGTAGTCGAGGCCGGCGTCCTCGAGCCACGCGTGGCAGCGCGCGAGGTGCTCGCCGGCCGCCTCGGCGCCGGCCCCGGGGTCGGTCGCGAGCCGGAACTCGACCTCCGCGCGGCGCTTGCGGCTCGCGGCGCGCAGCCCGAGGCACTCGAGCGCGAACGGGCCGGCGGCCGGCAGCCGCGCCTGCGCCCGCTCGATCCGCCCGGCGAGCGCCGCCAGCGTCTCGGGCACCGGCCGGCCGCCGTCGCCGACCCGCCACTCGAGCTCGGCGAGCGCGGCGTCGAGGGCGGCGCGGGTGCGCGCGTAGACCACCTCCTCGAGCTGGCGCTCGAGGTCGGGCGGCAGCGCCTCGTAGACGACCAGGCTCGCCCAGTCGTGGGAGCGGTTGGTGAAGCGGCTGTGCAGCTCGGTGCGGATCCGGTGCAGCAGCTCGAGCGGGCTCTCGCCCCACAGCAGGCCCGAGAAGAGCCGCTCGACCAGCGCCACCGACCCCTCCATGCTGAGCGGGAACTGCGAGGCGACGACGAGCGGCACTCCGGTCTGGTGGAGGGTGTGGGCGAAGCTCGACCCCGGCACCTCGACCGCGCCCTGGTTCGCGCTGTCGCAGCTCGCGAGCGAGACCACGGCGGGACAGCCGCCGCCGGCGGTCAGCGCGCTCGCGAAGCGCTCGCCGGAAACCACCTCGAAGCCGCCCTCGTCGTCGGCGAGCCGCAGGCCGAAGGAGGTGCCCTCGGCGCTCTCGTCCTCGGCGCCGTGGGCGAGGACGTGGACGTGGGTGAACGGCCGCCGCTCCGCGCGCGCCCGGCCGCAGGTCGCCTCGACCGCGCTCACGGTGGCGTTGTCGAGCACGGTCAGCCAGTCCGGCCAGGGGCGCGCTCCGCCGTCGGTCTCCGGCGGCGGCAGCCAGGGGTCGAGCGCCCGGCGCAGCGCGTCGAGGTGCTCGTCGTAGGGCAACTCGTCGGGGTCGCCGGTGACCACCAGCAGCCGCAGCCGGGCCGGCCAGCGCACGGTCGCGGTCGGCACCGAGCGGATGTGGCGGGTCAGGCAGACCGGCGCCTGGACCTGGAGCAGCAGCCAGCTCTCGGCCGGGATCTGCGCGCCCGCCGGCACCCGCGCCAGCTCCCACGGGAGGAGCGCCAGCTCGGAGGCGGAGAGCACCAGCCGCAGGTGGGTCAGGGTCTCGCCGCCGTCCTCGTCGCGCAGCGCGCCGGCGAGCCCGGGCACCCCGCCGAGCACGCCGGCGATCTCGTCCCCGGTGTCGCGCAGCAGCTCGAGCCGCCAGGCGACGTCCTCCTCGGTGCCGCCCTCGTAGCGGAGCTGGAGCAGCCGGCGGTCGAACTTGTACTGCTCGTAGGGGAGATGGACCACGCCGGCGCCCGACTCGCCGCACACCCCGAGGTAGGGGGTGAGCGGCGAGAGGAGCTGGTTGTGCGGCGGGCCGGCGCGCAGCAGCTCGACGGTGACGGTGCGGGTGTTCATGGCCGGGTTTTCACGGTCCGGGTTTTCACGGTCCGGGTTTTCACGGTCCGGGTTTTCACAGTGCAGGGAACTCTATCAGGAGTCCGCCGGCGAATCCGTAGCGAAATGGAACACGAGCCACGCGATGCCTCGCACCAGAATCGCCCGAACCGTCCACCCGCCGCGGCGCGCGGCGGACCGCGAGCGATCACCGCGCTCGACCGCGTCACGAGCGAGCCCCGAGCCACGGCGTTCGGCCGCGGCTGCGACCACGACATGCTCGTCCGCTACGCCCACGTCGACGACGTGCCGTTCCCGGGCGCCGACGTGCCGGGTGGCCGGCCGCGCCCTGACCGCCGAGGAGTGGGAGCGCTACCTGGGCCCGCGGCCCGGTCGGCCGATCTGCGGCGGCGCGGAGTAGTTACCGGAAGAGCAGCCGCTCCGCCATCTCCGGCGTGCCGTCCTGGTAGTAGGGGCGGGTCCAGGAGTCGTCGGGGACGAGGAAGAACGAGCGCTCGACCTCCGCGTCGCCCATCTCGTTGAGCAGGTTGCGCAGCTCGAAGTGCTTGAACGTGCGCATGAACTCGCCGAGGAAGATGTCGGCGACGCGGGTGTTGCCGCGGATGACCAGCATGTTCTCGTCGTTGCTGCGGGTCGAGGCGTCGCTGAAGTTGGCCGAGCCGGTGATGACCAGCGGATCGTCGGTCAGCGGGTCGACGATCATGTACTTGGTGTGCAGGTACTCGACGTGGGTGTCGAGGCCGGAGAGGCTCTCCTCGAGCAGGTGCTGGTCGTCGCGGCGCACGCGCGTGAGCGCGCCCCAGGCGATCCGGTTGTTCGGGATCGGCGCGAAGTCGTAGTAGTCGAGCGGCGGCTCCTTGCCCTTCGCGCGGGCCTTGCCCTTCGTCTCCGTCGATTTCTTCGGGCTCGGCTTGCTCTCGAGCAGGATGTAGCGGAGGAACGGGTCGGACTCGCTCAGCGGGCGCTTCTTCATCAGCTTGGCCGCGACCTGCTGGGCGACCCCGAACGCGGCGGTGAAGTGGACCGACGACTTGGCCGAGGCCAGCCGGTCGGCGTACCACTCGAGCATGCCGAGGGTCGGCCGCGGGGAGAAGATCGGAGTGATCGAGTTCGGCGGCGGCGCGCCTTCGAGGTCGGGCTGCCGCTCGACGTTCCAGCGCCGGATGTCCTTGGTCTGGGGATCGCCGGACAGCTCCTGCCAGTACGCCAGGTAGCGCGCCGCGACCGCCGGGTCGCGCACGACGTGGCCGACGTTGGACTGGCCGAAGATGCCGCCCGCGGTCATGTTCGCCGAGCCGCTCCAGACCTGGACCGGCTCGCCCTTGTAGAGCAGGACGATGAACTTGTTGTGCGAGATGGTGGTGATCGTGCGCGGGATCGTCATCGCCTCGAAGCGCTTGATCGAGCCGTACGCGCGCAGGCCGACCTTCTTGAGCGCCGCGAGCGTCGCCCGCCACGGGCCGGTCTTGTCCTTGCCCGACTGCTTGGCGTCGTAGACGATCTTGACGTCGGCGCCGCTCTCGAGCGCCTCGACGAAGGCCTGGACCACCGGCAGGTAGTCGAACTCGTAGACCGCGGCGCGCAGCCCCCAGTCCTTCCCCCGGGCCTGGCCGATGTAGCCGAGCACCGCCTCCTCGAGGCCGCGCGACAGCCACTCCCAGGCCTTGCGCTCGGGCACGTCGCCGGGCTTGAGGAACTCGACCCAGCGCGCGTTGCCGTACTTTTCGACCTTGTAGAAGCGGCGGTGGTCGCCGAAGCGCCGGCTGTAGGCCTGGCTGCCGGCGGCGCCGCGGTTGAAGAAGATCGCGTGGTCGGGGGCGTCGAGCGGCTCGGTCCGCACCTTGACCTCGACCGGCTCGCCGCGGCGCAGCGCCCCGGGCTTGCCGTAGACCGGGTGGACGGCGTAGGTGTAGGTGGTGCCCGGCGCTGCGGTGTAGTCGCCCCAGAGGAACGACTGGAGCGGCGCCTGGTCGCTCGCCACCGGCATGCCGGGGACGACCCCCGCGGGCGGCGTCGCCTCGAAGTAGCGCACGCCCTGGAGCCAGGCCTTCTTCCGCCCCTCCCGGCGCTCGACGGCGAACCCGAGCAGGCCCGTGGCGGCCTTCTTCTTCGCGTCGAGGCCGAGGCAGACCACCCGGCTGCCGGCGATCGCGTGGACGGAAACGGCGTCGGTCTGGTTTCGTGCGCGCATCGGTGGGAGCCCTCCCTCGTCATCCGCAGCCGCGAACAACGGCAAAAAAGGTAGAACGGCGCGCCGAGTGTAGTCCGCTCGGGGCGGCAGTTCAAGGAGTGCACGCGCAGTTGACTTCGCAAGGCGGGGAATTGGACAATGGCGGCGGGGCCGATGTCGGACAAACCGCTGGTCTTCGTCAGCTCCACCTCGGACCTCGGGGCGGAGCGGCAGGCGCTGGCCGCCGAGCTGCGGCCGGTCTACGACGTCTACCTCTTCGAGGAGGACCGGGCGCGGGGGACGAGCCCCGAGCAGCGTTGCCGCGAGCAGATCGAGCGCTGCCACGTCTTCGTCGGCGTGCTCGGCGGCAGCTACGGGAGCCCGCTGCCGGACGACGAGAGGCAGCGCTCGATCGTCGAGTGGGAGTTCGACACCGCCCGCGAGGCGCGCCGCGGCGACCTCGAGATCATGCCCTTCGTCAAGCGCGGCGCCGACGCCGGCGGCGACCCGCGGCAGACCGATTTCCTCGGCCGCCTGACCGATTTCAAGACCGGCCTCTGGTGCCGCTTCTTCGACACCCCGGAGAGCCTGGTCAGCGAGGCGCGCAAGTCGCTCGAACGCTGGTTGATCGAGTTCTGGGGCCGGATGCAGACGGTGCGGCACCGCGCCTCGGAGCGCCTGCAGCGGGTGCTGCTGCCGGCGGTGGCGCTGCTCGTGGCGCTCGTCGTCGCGGTCAGCGTCAGTCCGCTCCGCGAGCTGCTGTCGCGCTCGTCGCTGATCGCGCTCGGGGTGACGGTGGCGGCGGCCGTCCTGCTCGGGCTGGTGCTGCTGCTCGCGGAATCGCGAGGGAGGGAGGAGCCGTGAACGAAGAGCCCGCGGCCTACGCCGACGAGCGGAGCCGCCGCATCGAGCAGACCGTGGCGCGCGACCTCGCGCGCCGCCGGCGGCTGATCCGCGTCTACCTCCTGCTGCTGCTCGTGCCGCTGATCGCTGTGGCGGCGCACATGGTGGTCGGCCGCACCGACCGGAAGATCGTCGAGGACGAAGTCCGGCCGGTCAAGGAGAGCTACGAGAAGATCGCGCCGGTGCTCGCGGAGGTCGGCGAGGTCGGCGAGCTGCTGCCCGAGATCCGCGCCGTCGGCGATCGCTTCCAGAACTATGAGCAGGGCCAGCAGGCGCTCGACCGGCGGGTGAACGAGGTGGCGGCGGAAATCGGCGAGCTCCAGCCCGCGGTCGCCGACGCGCGGGCGGCCAAGGCGGAGGTGGCCGAGCTGCGCCAGGCCTACGAGGTCCAGCAGCAGCAGCTCAGCCGGCGGATCGACGCGTTCGAGCTGCGCCTCGGCCCGAGGGACGGGGAGGGCGGCGCCGACCGGCCGCCGCCAGGCGGCTACCCGGCCGGGGCGACGGTCGAGCGACTCTCCGGCCGCACCGCCGCGATCGAGGACAAGCAGGCCGAGATGTCGCAGCAGCTCGCGCGCCTGCTCGCGCGCCCGCCGCAGGGCCAGTCGGCGGACGTCGAGGCGCTGAAGCGGCGGGTGAGAGAGCTGGAGGCGACGGTCGACGCCCTGCAAGAGGAGATCCGCCGCCTGCGGTCGGAGCTCGAGGGCCAGACCGAGACCCGAGAACGGCGGCGCGTCCCGCCGCCGGGCTGAGTGCTTCGAGGGGGGCTGCGCCGGGGCGCGGGGCCGGACCGTCGGGGCCACGGCAGATCCGGGTCGGCCCCTGGGCGGTGTCTCGCGGCGCCCGCCGCGCGCCCGCGGTCCCTAGCGCAGCGGATAGAGCGCGACGACGTGGAAGGCGACGCCCCCGAGGTCGTCCTCGCCGAAGAACCGGGTGATGCCGGCCTCGCCGACGGCGTCGGGGATCGTCGACCAGCGCAGCTCGCCGCCGAACGACCAGCGGTTGCGCCCGCGGCGGACGCCGACCACCGCGTGGCCGCCGGTGTCGGTGCCGCCGGCGCTGCGGGTCAGGCCCTGGTCCTCCCAGTCGAGCAGGGTGACGCCGGCGCCGAGGTGCCAGCGCCAGCGCGCCGCGGGGTTGAGCACGAACGCGCCGGTGAGCGCCAGCGGCCGGTAGGTGAGGGTCTCCTCGACCCCGGTCGGGCGCGGCGGCCGGCCGGGCAGCACCTGCTCGCCGTCGATCTCGCCGTAGTCGTAGGTCAGCCCGACCAGCCAGCGCCGCACCTCGACCTCGAGCGCGACCCCGAGCTGGGGCATCGGATCGCCCCAGGTGGCATCGTAGCTGTCGGCGGAGTTGATCATGTCGAACGCGCCCAGGCGCAGGCCGAGGCGCCACGCCGGCGGCGCGCCCGCCGGAGCCGCCGCCGGGTCGGCCTCGGCCGCGTCGGGATCGGTCTGGGCGGGCGCCGGCGCCGCGGCGCCGAGCGCGAGCGAGGCGGCGAGGAGGGCGGGGCCGAAGAGCTTGGCGGTCATCGCGGTGGACCTCCTCAGAAGCTGAAGCCGAGGCCGCGATGGGCCTCGAGCAGGTCGAGCAATCCGTGCCCGGTGTCGTCGTCGAACCCGGCGGCGGCGAGGTCGCGGTCGGTGATCTCGAGCAGGTCGCGCAGGACCTCGGGGTCGTCGACGCCGAGGGCGACGAGCAGCGCGATGCCGCCGGCGACCTGGGGCGCGGCGAACGAGGTGCCGTTGCCGACGAACGTCGAGTAGAGCGTCTCGCCCGGCGCCGGGAAGTTGTGGACGAAGCTCGGCGCCACCGCGCCGTCCGGCAGCCCGTCGCCGACGTCCTGGCTCGCGTTCTCGCCCGCCGGCGCCATGATCTCGAGGTTGGCCCCGGGGTTGGAGTAGTCGGCGCGGCGATCGGCGAAGGTCGAGGCGCCGACCGCGATCACCTCGGGATAGCGGGCCGGGAACGCGACGTCCGCCGGCGGGTCGGGGTCGGCGGCCTCGTTGCCGGCGGCCGCGACCAGGATCACGCCGGCGGCCGCGGCGCGCCGCACGGCGGCCTCGAGGAAGCTCGTCCCCTCGCTCCCGCCGAGGCTCATGTTGATCACCTTCGCGCCCTGGGCGACCGCGAAATCGATCCCCTCGGCGACGTCGGAGATCGTGCCGCTGCCGTCTCGTCCGAGCACCCGTACCGGCAGGATGGTGACGCGCGGGGCGACGCCGGCGCCGGAGACGCCGTTGTTGACGCCGGCCGCGATCTGGCTGGCGACGAAGGTGCCGTGGCCGAAGCGCGGCGCGGCGGGGTTGGCCGATCCCGACCCCTCGTCGAACGGTGGGCCGCCGTCGACCAGGTCGAGCCCGGGCAAAAAGCGCGCGCCGTCGAGGTCGATCCCGCGGCGGGCGGGGAACGCGCCGCCGCCGCCGAACGCGACGCCGGTGTCGAGCACCGCCACGATCACGCCGTCGCCGCCGGTCGAGTCGCGCTCGACCGCCTCGGCCAGGCGGAGGCGGTGGAGCGTCCACTGGAACGCGAACAGCGGGGCGGTGAAGGCGGCGGCGGCGGGGGCCGCGGCGGCAGCGGGGGCGATCGTCACCCGCCCGGCCGGCGCCCAGCACAGCGGATCGGCCTCGGCCGAGACCACGCCGGGGATCCCCTGGAGCCGCGCGAGCAGCGCGGCCACGCTGTCGCCGTCCGCGACGTCGACGCGGGCGAAGATGTCGCGCCGGGCCCGCCGATAGCCGGCGCCGCCGGCGGCGCTGACGATCTGGCGCCGCTGCCAGTCCGGCATCTCCGGCGCGAAGCGGACGACGACGTGGCCGTCGGCGACCGGCCGGGCGGGCCGCAGCGCGCGCGGGTCGAGGGAGATCGACGGCGGGTCGGGCGGCGCGCCCGGATCGTGCGGGCGGCCGGCGGGCGGGCCCGGCCGCTCGATCGTCGGACCGGGCGTCTCGTCGATCGGCGCCCGGCCGCGCTGGAGGCGGTCCTCGGCGAACCCGGTGACGACCAGCCCGACGGCGGCGAGCGCGAGCAGCAGCGTGCGTTTCACGGTGACGTCCTCCTTCGCTCGGGGTCTGCGTAGCCTGTGGGCACAGTATTACAGCACAATGCCCCCGTTTGCTCCACAGGACGCTCGGCAGCCGGCCCGATGGCCTTGTGCGGTGCGGGGAACTTGCGTCGAGCGGAGCGAGTCGAATGGAGCGTCGGGGGCGAGCTCAACGGCCCCGCCAATCACCGGCGAACGCCGCGGCGGCAGTCAGCGCTGCGGGAGGAGCGGCGAGGTGATTCGTCAGATCGCAGCCGAGGGGGGTTGACATCGCTAGGCGAGTGAACTAAGAATCCGTTTCAGATGAGCTGTGAATATATAAATACGGCAATATGCCCCGGTGACAACGACGCCCCCCACACACAGGTGCAGGAGCGCATCGCCCGGGCCTTGAGGGGAGGATTCGTGGGGCGGAACCGAGGGGTTCGGTGCTCAGCCGGCGCCGCCGTGCTGGTCCTTGCCGGAGCTGCTGCGGCCTGGGGTCAGACCGCGGCGCTTCCGGCGGTCGCCGACACCTACCTCAAGAGCGGCTCCCCGAGCCAGAACCAGGGCGACGAGAGCATCCTCCGGGTGCAGTCCAGCGGCAGCAACCGGGCGCTCGTGGGCTACGACCCGCCGGCGATCGCGGCCGCCGTGGGATCGGGATCGCTGGTCTCCGCCCGCCTCGAGCTCTTCATTGCCTCCAACGCCGGCAACTGGGGCTCCGACAGCCGGACGGTCGACGCCCACGGCCTGACCGTGGCCTGGACCGAGCCGGGCGCCACCTGGAACTGTCCCGAGGACGCCGACCCCGCGAACGGCGCTCCCGACTGCGCGAGCCAGTGGAACGGCGGCGCCTTCGACGAGGAGCCCTCGGACACCGTGCTGCACACCAACGACCTCGCCGGCTGGATCGCGTTCGACGTCACCGCCGACGTGGCCGCGTTCCTCGCCGGGGGCGATCTCCACGGCTGGCTGATCAAGAAGACCGAGGAGGGCCAGAACGGCCGCGTGGACTACGCCGCGCGCGAGGCGGGAAGCGGCACGGAGCCGCGCCTGGTCCTGGTGACCGAGAGCGCGGGGCACGACGAGACGCCGCCGCGGCTCGCGATCACCTCGCCGTCGGAGCCGGTGCTGATCAACGAGCCGTCGCCGACGATCGCGGTCGAGTACTCCGACGGCGGCTCGGGGATCGAGATCGGCTCACTGTCGGTGACCCTGGACGGCGCGGACGTGACCTCCGCGTGCAGTCCGGGGCCTGCCGTCGCTGTCTGCTTGCCTGGCAGTCTGTCCCCCGGCCCGCACTCGATCGAGGCGTCGCTCAGCGACCAGGCCGGCAACTCCGCCACCGCGAGCTTCAGCTTCGAACTGCTGGCCGGCCCCGGCCTGCACACCGTGCGTCTCTCCATCGCGGCCGACACCTATGTCCGCCAGGGTGCACCGAACCAGAACCAGGGCGGCGAGAGCGCGCTGCGCCTGCGCCAGAGCGGCAAGAACCGGAGCCTCCTGCGCCTCGATCCGGGCGAGGTGGCCTCGCTGCTCGCCGGCACCACCGTCCACTCGGCCCGGCTGGAGCTGTTCATCGCCGACAACGGCGACAACTGGGGTGCCGCGGGGCGGACGGTCGATCTCCACCCCGTGACCATGCCCTGGTCCGAGCTGGGCGCCACCTGGAACTGTGCCGATGACGCCGATCCCGCCAACCAGCAGCCGGACTGCAGCCCACAGTGGAGCGGCGGCGGCTTCGACGCCGAGCCGGCCGCGAGCCTCCTGGTCACCAACGGCCTCGCTGGATCGATGGACCTCGACGTTACCGCCGAGGTCTCGGCGATGGCGCAAGCCGCGGGCCACGACGGCTGGCTCCTCAAGAAGACCGACGAGGGACAGAGCGGGCGGATCGAGTTCGTGTCGCGGGAGGGAGCGCTCGACGAGCGGCCGAGTGTGGTCGTCGTGTTCGAGACGGCGGGCGGCGAGGACTCGACGCCGCCGGTGATCACGCCGTTGACGCCGGGCGCTGGAGGGTTCTCACCCTTCGCGCAGCCGACGGTTTCGGCGAGCTACTCGGACGAGAGTTCGGGGATCGACCCGGCGAGCGCGCGGCTCGTGGTGGACGGCGCCGACGTGACCGCGGACGCGGTGGTGACGGCGGAGGAGGTCCAGTGGACTGCGGCCGAGCCGCTGGCCGAGGGTCCTCACTCGGTGGCGGTCACCGTCGCCGACCTCGCCGGCAACCCGTCCGAGGTCGGTTGGAGCTTCACCGTCGATCTCACCCCGCCCTCGGTGGCTGTGGTCGAGCCGGCCGAGGGGATGGTCGTCGGCACCGTCACGCCGGCGATCCTCGTCACCTACGACGATGCGCTCTCGGGGGTCGACCTGACCAGCCTCGCGATCACGGTCGACGGAGTGGACCTGACGGGCTCCTGCGCCGTGGGCCCGAACGAGGCGAGCTGTATCGCGTCGCCGCTCGAGGCGGGAGGACACACGGTCGTCGTTGAAGTTGAAGTCCAGGATCGGGCCGGCCACACGAACGTAGCGGTAAAGAGCTTCCTGCTCGTGTTCGACGCGGAGGCGCCGGTCGTCAGCATCACGGCTCCGGAGGACGGCGCGACCGTCAACACTCCGACCGTCGAGGTGACCGGCACTGCGACCGACGACGGTTCCGTCGTCTCCGTGGTCGTCAACGGCGTCGAAGCCGCACGGACCGGAGACCAGTTCGCCGCCACCGTGGCTCTGGAGGAGGGCTTCAACGGCCTCTTGGCTGTGGCCACGGACGCCAGCGGCAACGAGGGACTTGCGTCCGGCAACATCGTCCTCGACACCGTGCCGCCGGAGATCCGGCTCGAGGCACCGGCGTCCGGGCAGATGGTCAACGGCGCCACGGTCCGGGTCGCCGGCAGGGTCATCGACAACAGGGGTGTGGCCACGGTAGGCGTCAACGGCGAGGATGCCGCTCTCGCGGACAGCCGGTTCGGGGCGACTGCGCCGCTGGCGGAGGGAGCGAACCTCCTCGCCGTGGCGGCCACCGACCTCGCCGGCAACGTGACCGAGGCGACGCGGGAGGTGACTCGCTTCACCGTCCCGGACGTGGCGATCACTTCGCCGGAGGATCTGGCGTTCATCGCGGCCACGACCGTCACTGTGGCCGGCACGGTGAGCGAAGGAGTGGTCTCGGTCACGGTCAACGGCGTCGCCGCGAGTCTCTCAGGGACCACCTTCGAGGCCGAGGGCGTGCCCCTGATCGAGGGCGGCAACACGGTGACCGCCACGGCCACGGGCACCCTCGGGCGGGTCGGCACCGACACCATCCACATCGTGCGCGACCTGACGCCGCCGCGGGTGGCGATCTATCGTCCGGCCGCCGGCGGAGTCGTCCACGAGCCGGCGGTGGCCGTCTCCGGCCTGGTCAACGACATCGTGCCTGGGACGGTCAACGAGAGCGAGGCCGTCGTAACCGTCAACGGTGTCCCTGCCCAGGTGTCCAACCGCTCCTTCTTGGCTCCCGAGGTATCCCTGGTGCCGGGCGAGAACGTTCTGGTGGCCACGGCGATCGACGCCTCCGGCAACACCGCCGCGGCCGAAGTGCGGGTGCACTTCGAGCCGCCGGCGGGCGCCCGGCTCCGGGTGGTCTCGGGCGACCAGCAGACGGCCGAGATCGGAACGGCGCTGTCCGAGCCCCTGGTCGTCGAGCTGCTCGACGCCGCCGGCCAGCCCGTGGCCGGCCGGCCGGTCGCCTTCTACCTGCGTGGCAACAACGGCTTCCTCGAGGACGGCCGGCGGCGGGTGGTCGTCGTGACCGACGGCTCCGGCCGCGCCGCGGTGAGCTTCACCCTCGGGACGCGGGCGGGAGTGGCGAACCAGGTGGTCGAGGCCTCCGCGCCCGGGTTCGGCGGCCAGGTGACGTTCATCGCGACAGCGCTGCCCGCGGCACCGGCCGAGATCGTCGTGGACTCGGGTGGCCTGCAGGTGGGCGTGGCCGGCCACGGAATACCCCGGCCGCTGATCGCTGCGGTGATCGACAATGGTCACAACCGGCTGGAAGGGGTGCCGGTTCGCTTCTTGGTGGTCAAGGGTGCCGGGCACTTCGCCAATGGCGAGCAGGCACTCCAGGTCGTCACGGACAGCGACGGCCGAGCGATCGTGACGTTCACGCTCGACCCCGAGGAGGGGACAGCGAACAACGTGGTCGACGCGAGCATCGCGGCGCTCGAGGACGCCCCGAGGGCGAGCTTCGTCGCCTCCGGCCGAGCCGCCGGCCCCGCCGAGGAGACCTTGATCTCTGGTGTCGTGCTCGATAACACAAACGAGCCGATCGCCGGAGCTACGCTGCGGGTCAAGGGAACGCTCCTGACGGGTCTGACCGACGCCGAGGGGCAGTTTCGGATCGAGGAGGCGCCGGTCGGCGCCGTGAAGCTCATCGTGGACGGCAGCACGGTCGACCGCCCCGGCTCGTGGCCCGATCTCGAGTTCGACCTGGTGACCATCTCCGGCCGGGACAACACCGTCAACATGCCGATCTACCTGCTACCCCTGGACCTGGGGAGCGGTCTGTTCGTGGACGAGATCCACGGCGGGACCTTGACCCTGGAGGACTATCCGGGCTTCGCGCTGGAAATTGCCCCGGGCTCGGTGACCTTCCCGGGCGGTGGCCGGAGCGGCCACGTCAGCGTGACCGTGGTGCACAACGACAAGGTGCCGATGGTGCCGAACTTTGGCCAGCAGCCGCGGATGATCGTGACCATCCAGCCCGCGGGCGCCCGGTTCGAGCCGCCGGCGCGGCTGACGCTCCCCAACGTCGAGGGTCTGGCCGCCGGCCAGGTCACCGAGATGTACTCGTTCGACCACGACCTCGGACATTTCGTCTCCATCGGACCGGCCACGGTCTCCGACGATGCGACGGTGATCGTGGCCGATCCTGGGGTCGGCATCGTCAAGGCGGGGTGGCACTGTGGGGGAGACCCGGCCGTCTTCGGGACGACGCATGACTGCCCGGAATGCACAGAGTGCGTGGGTGACATCTGCACGCCGACACCCGGCAACACCTGCGGCGATCCCGTCAACTCCGGCGCCTGCCGCGTCCGCCCGACATGCGATCTCCTCGGCTTCTGCGTCGCCCAGGAGCTGGAGTTTGCCAGCGTCGAGGCTCGGGTCGAAGGCGAGGAGCACGTGGTCGTGCCGCTTCGAGAAGCGACTGTTGACTTCGAGGTCGAGGTGGCGTTTAGGCCTGAGGGCGAGTCCTGCTCGCTGGAGGTCGAGTGGAACTTCGGAGACGGGTCGACCGGGAGCGGTCTGAGCACGTCGCACGCCTACACGCAGCCCGGAAACTACGTTGCCCACGTGCGGGTGCGATGCACCGACTGCCTACAGCTGCAAGCCCGGCACTTCGTGACGCTGATTGTTGTTGACGTGAAACTCGAGCCTGATCCGGTGCTCATGAAGGTCGGAGAAACGGTTCCCGTGACGGCGACGATCATGCCGTTCCTACCGAGTCTCGACTTCCGGTCCAACAACCCGGGCATCGTGCAGCTCAACTGGCCTTCGTCGCTGAGCGCCACGGGCGTCACGCTTGGCGAGACCAGCATCGCCGCAACCCGCGGTGGCGAGGCCGAACTTGCCTCCGTCGAGGCGATCACGCTTGAGGCGAAGTTTGAACAGGCGCTCCGGTGCCTTGGCTTCCACCCGGGAGACCCTCCGACGTTGGTCGTAACGGGGATAGAGGATAAGCCGGCGGCAGCGAAGTTAAAGACGAATCCCGCCAGCGCGGTGGAGCATTTGGAGTTCAAGACCTCGAGCGATCTTGTTCATGTGACGCCGGAGAGGCCGCTCAGCGGGGATCAACTCCTCGCGATTCGGAACCCCATAAATGCAAGTGCCCGGAACGCCTGGCTCAGGGTGCAAGGACCGGACGAGCAATCGCGGCCGCTCTCGGAACTGCGAGTTAACCTCAAGCAAGAGAGGCGCAAGGAGGTCGGGTTCTACTTTGTCACGGACCGCGATGGCTGGGGGCCAAACACTGGCCCGGGTATCGTCGGATCAGCGATCGAACAGATGAACGACCTGTATGGGTACCAGGCAGGATTGACCTTCGAGGCATGTGCTGTCACGGAGGTGCAGGTCGATGTCGCGTTGGCACCGGCAGTCGTGGGCATAGACGGAATGAATCGTGTCCGCCTGGCAGTCGAAGCCGTCGTTGGCGGTCTGTGTTCCACGACTGATGCGAATGTGTTCTTTGTCCGCAATATCCAACAGGTGGAGAGTCCGGATGACGCCGTGGGCTTGGGTACGCGCCTCATGGCGTTTGTTGATGATGGCAGTCTATGCATCAGCAACACGGTTGCCCATGAAGTGGGCCACGCGCTCGCTCTTCACCACACTAATGATTCCGAAGATCTGATGTTCGATGGACCCGGCTGCTCCTGCAGAGTGCCATTGTTTCAAGCCGATGTCCTGAACCCCTGATGAGGGCTATAGTGCCATGAATACCATCCGAGTGATCCTTCTCCTTCCCATGGCCATTTCCTTGATACTGTGCGGCAACGACTCAAGCATGCAATCGAGGCGAGAAGACCCAGGCGAGGCGGAGGCAGAGAGCGACCGCGGGTATCCAAGAGAGGTGCGAGCGCTTCTCGAAAGCCGCGAACTGCGGGATGCCCCGATTCCGGCCACTCGTTTCGCCGCGGCGCAGCGCGGCGAGGGCGAAGAGCCACTTCGGGTCCTCGCAGAAGCTCTGACTTCTCGGGATGACAACCAGGCGGCTCACGCCGCGTCAAGCATCATGCGACTCTATGGTTGCGATGGTGTACGTGGACGAGTGAGAGCGCAAGCGCTGCGACAGATGAGCACTTTTCCGACGCCGCGGGGAACCCTTCTGCTGGCGTGTCTCGATCGAGATCCTGTCGCGGTTGAGGCGCTGAAGTCCTTTGAGCCGGTGGCAGACATCCGTGGGCTTGGTTCGGACTTCCGCGACTGGGAAACAGCCCGCACGTTTGCCTTGGCCGAGGCAGGAGACGCCGAGGCAAAGCGGATCATGATAGGTCGCATCGAGGCAGGTGACTTGGAGGTTCTAGTCCCTTTGCTTCTCCATAATCTCTTCCCCTATATCCGAGACCGAGACATTCTCTTGGCGCTCACGGGCTCTCTTCTCGATGATCGATTGATGCGACCGGGCGAACCGACCGACACGGACTACGTCAATCCGCAGATCTCCGATTTGGCTCTAAGCGAGTTCGATTATCGTTTCGGGCTGGATATGCTAGGAGATCGGGTTCCTCCAGGGGGGTACACGCAGATTCACAAGAGAGCCGCCTGCAACCGTTCTCGGGCGTTGCTTGGCGCAGTCGCGGAGGGGGCGAAAGTTCCGGCTCTCCTGGAGTAGGAGTGGGTAGCCGGGACGCGGTGGAGGCGGTTGGAG
>CAZNIX010000058.1:0-15316 GCA_964573125.1 uncultured Thermoanaerobaculia bacterium | reverse complement strand
GGCGGCCGCGGCCGCCGCCTCGCCGGTCAGGAAGCGCTCGACCAGGAGGGCGTCGGCGCACTCGGCGCAGGCCACGAGGTGGACCGCGGCGGCGGCCGCGGCGTTCTCGGCGGCGGCGCCGCGGCGGGCGGCCGCCAGCAGCTCGGCGGTATACGGGCAGGGCTCTCGGTTCATGGCCTCTCCTCGGGTCGGTATCCCGCGCGGCGGAGCAGCGCGGCGAGCTTGCGCCGGGTCCGGAACAGGATCAGCCGGACGCTCGCCTCGGCGACGCCGAGCGCGGCGGCGATCTCGCGGTGGCTCGCCCCTTCGACGTGGGCGAGCCAGAGCACCTGGCGCTGGCGCGGCTTGAGCGTGAGCATCAGCCGGCCGAGGTCGCGGCGCAGCGCGCCGGCCTCCGCTCCCGCGGCGCCGCCGTCGCCGGGCGGCGTCGCGGCCTCGAGACGCTCGGTCGGCGCCGCCACCTCGCGGCGCCGGCGGCGGTGGTCGGAGAGCAGGTTGGTGGCGATCCGGAACAAGTAGCGCCGGCGGTGCTCCTCGCTCTCCCCCGTGAAGCCGGCGCGCAGCAGGCGTACATAGGACTCCTGCGTCAGGTCGTCGGCGAGCGCGCGGTCGCCCGAGACGCGGGCAAGGTAGGCCCAGAGCGGGCGCACCGTGCACTGGTAGAAGGCGCCGAAAGCGGCGCCGTCGAGGCCGTCTCCGGCCGCCGGGCGAGCCGCGGCCGGCTGCGCGGCGAGGGGCGCCGGCGCGGCGGCCACCGGGCTCAGCTCTCGCTCCGCTCGCGGCCGTCGATCAGCCCCCACGACCGCGACAGGAAGTGCGCCAGCGCGCCCGAGGCGACGAAGCCGACGCCGAGCGCCAGCCCCAGGGTGCCGAGGACGGTGAAGCCCTCGGCGTCCTCGGGAAACCGGCCGCCCAGGAACAGGAGCGCCGCTCCGGCCAGGGTCAGGACGATGCCGGCCTGGAGCGCCGCCAGGACCCGGGCGTGCGGGCGCGTGCGCTCGACCGGCGGCGCCTCGAGGAGCTGCCGTCCGGCGCCGCTCTCGAGGTAGCGGACCAGGTCGTCGCTGCCGCCGAGCTTGTCGAGCAGGCGGCTCTGCAGCTCCGCCTGGGCCTTGATGAGGGTCTTCTGGTGCGCGGCGGCGACCCCCAGCCGGAAGATCCAGACGACGCTCACGAAGATGACCGCGACGATCAGCACGATCCACATTCTGTCCATGGTGTCGGTTCTCCACGGGATCCGCCGGCGGTCACTTCCACCGGGTGAGTCCCTCCAGCCGCTACCACGCACCAACCGCCCGGTCGGTTATCACCGGCTGGTCATCGCCGTCGCCGGCCGGTACACTCTGCCGTCTCGGTCATCGCCGACCAGGAGGGACGGATGCAGACCCCCGCGACCCCAGCGCCCCGCGACCACTGGAGTTCGCGCCTCGGTTTCGTGCTCGCCGCCGCCGGCAGCGCGATCGGCCTCGGCAACCTGTGGAAGTTCCCGTACATCACGTGGGACAACCGGGGCGGCGCGTTCGTCCTGGTCTACCTCGGCTGCATCGCCGCGGTCGGGCTGCCGATCATGATCGCCGAGATCCTGATCGGGCGGAAGACCCAGAAGAGCGTGGTCGGCGCGCTCAAGGAGGCGCTCGGGCCGGCCTGGCGGGTGGTCGGATGGCTCGGGGTGGCGACCGGGTGGATCCTGCTCGGCTACTACACCGTAGTCGCCGGCTGGACCCTCTCCTACCTCGCCCGCTGCCTGCGCTGGAGCTTCACCGGCTTCCCCGCCGGTCACGACCCCGGCGCCGCGTTCGGCGCCCTGGTCGGCGACGGCCCGGTCCAGCTCGTGCTCGCGGCGGCGTTCATGGCGCTGACCGTGGCGGTGGTCTACTCCGGCGTCGGCCACGGCATCGAGCGCGTCAACCGCGTGCTGATGCCGGCGCTGCTCGCGATCCTCGCGCTCTTGCTGGTCACCGCGCTGGCGATGGACGGCGCCGGCGAGGCGCTCTCTTTCATCTTCCGCCCGAGCTTCGGCGAGCTGTCCTGGGACGGGGCGCTCGAGGCGCTCGGGCACTCGTTCTTCACGCTCTCGCTCGGCATGGGCGCGATGATCACCTACGGCTCCTATCTCCGGCGCGGCGAATCGGTGGTGCGCTCGGGGGCCTGGGTGGTGGCGCTCGACACCCTGATCGCGGTGATGGCGACGGTGATCATGTTCTCGGTCATCTTCTCGGTGCCCGGGATGAGCGACCACGTCGGGCGCTCGACCGCCGGCATGCTGTTCATCTCGCTGCCCGAGCTGTTCTACACCGCGGTGCCGTTCGGCGCCCTGCTGGCGCCGCTCTTCTACCTGCTGGTCGCGTTCGCGGCGCTGACCTCGACGATCTCGATGCTCGAGGTCGCGGTCTCGTACTGGATCGACGAGCGCGGGGTGGACCGCAAGCGGGCGACGCTTCTGTGCGGCGCCGGCATCTTCGGGATCACCGCGCTCTCCGGGCTCTCGTTCGGCACCTGGGGGACGGTCTCGAACTTCGTGGTGTTCGGCGAGAAGGCCGGTCTCTTCGCCACCCTCGACCACCTGGTCGCGAACTGGCTGCTGCCGGTCGGCGGCCTGGCGATCGTCCTCGGCACCGGCTGGGTCATGAGCCGGGAGGCGGCCCGCGCCGAGCTGGTCGACGGCACCCAGCCGCGCTGGTTCCGCTACGGCCTCTGGCGCTTCTTCATCCGCTTCGTCTCGCCGCTCGCGGTGGCGGCGATCCTGCTCGCGGTCATCTTCTTCGGGCGCGATTTCAGCTAGCGGCGGCGGCGCCCGTGCGGCGGTAGCATGGCGGCTTCGACGTACTGAACAGACGGCCAGGAGCTGGTCATGGACGAAACGGTGGATACGCCCCTGCCAGAGGATCTCGAGACTTGGTCGCGGGAGGTGGGCACTCTTGCCGCCGAGATCCTGCCGGAGGACCTCGAATCTCTGGAGGCCGCCCTGGCGGAGGCCGACCGTGAGGCCAAGGCGTACGTCCGCCGCCAGATGGGCCTTGCCTGATCGCCGGCTGCTTCCTCGACCCGAATCACCTGAACTCCGCGGTTAATCAAGCCACAGTCCTCCTGGTGCGTCAGATCTCGATGGGGATCTCCACTTGTACAGCCACCGGGGTCCAGAGATCGACCCCTTCCTCGTCCGTCTCGATCGACACCACGAGGGCATAGCGGGCGCCTTCCGCACTGCGGTCGCGTGCGGGCAGCTCCTTCCACCAGCCGCTCACCGGGTAGATGGCCAGAAGACCCCGCTCGGCCAGGTCTGCGGCCGGCCCGGTCCAACAGTCGCTGTGGATCGATCCCTTCGTCTGACCAGACTCCCCCAGGAACCAACCCGGATCCGGCGGCTTCCGCGATGCGGTCCCCTCGTCTTCGAGTCGTGCCTTCTCGTTGAGGCGCCAGCGGAAGCGCTCTGGCTCTTCGGCCGCCCCCTTCAGCTCGAACCGCAGACCGTGGGAGGCGTACCGGAACCGCTTGGTCCAGCCGCGCCGACCTGGATTGGGCTCGATGAAGTAGGAGACTGTCACTCGAAGTCGAACGCTGTGCTCCCCCAAGTCCCGCAGCGTCTCGGTCGGCCAGGGAAGCTGATAGAAGTGTATTTCTCGCATCCGCCCGCGTTCAAACGGGCGGATCGTGGTCTGTGCGATCAGAGTCACCGCGTCGGTGGCACTACGGGCGGCATTCGCCAGCTCCGGCACGCCAAAGCCATAGCGGCGTAGTAGGGTCGCTCTCGTTCTCTTCCGGCTGCCGGCAGCGTCGAAGGCGCGTCGCATCGCCGGCGTCCAGCGGGCGGCATGCACGATCAGGGCGCGTAGGGTTTCCGGCCACAAGCCAGGACGATCGGCTGCGAGCCGCGCAGCAAGCCGTGCGGTGAGGGCGCACGCGGCGGAGGTACCGGAGGAGATCTCCAACGGCGAGGTCTGAAGAGCAGCAGACGTGGACAGCAGGCAGAGGCTTGCGACCCCGATGTCGCACTCGGCACCGCTGCCGTCGACAGCCACGTTTCCTCCCTCGAGCACCACCTCCGGCTTGATCGGCCACGAGGCGTCGAAGCCGACCGAAGTGGTGCTGTGGGGCGAGAGATCTCCCGGCGCGGCCAGTGCGCTCCAGCCGCTATATTGCTCTTCCTCAATGACGGCCCTCTCCGTGAAGGCCCCAGCGCTCAGGCAGTTCCACGCCTGCGCGGGGTCCTGCACCAGGGCCGAGTCACTGCTGTCAGGATGCGGCGGGCCGGGTTCGGCGATGTTGCCACCGGAGATGACGAAAAGGCGCTGCCGGCGATCTCCGCCCGCCACCTCCAGGCCTTCGTGCGTTGGTGTCACCTGCAGACCAGCAGCCAGGGCATCGACCGCAGCCGACCACGACGTCGGTTGTCCGCGATCGGTAGAGTCGGCGGTCACGGCCATCGAGAGAACGCGCTGGCGCTCCGGTGCCGAGATCTCCGCCCGTGCGCAGGCTTCGGCGGTGATGGCGCCCCAGAGCTCCGGCCCGTCCTCCTCAGGCGCGTGGGTATGACCCGGGGGCGGGAGGATCTTGACCGACTCCAGCCGGTGTCGGAGGTGGACCGGACCGCTGCCGTCGAATGCTTCAACGAGATCTCCATAGAGCGCCAGGCCGGCCATCTCGGTGCCGTGACCGTGATGGTCATGGCTGGGCCACCCCCGACACGCGAGTACGTTCGATTCAGCCAACGCCGGAGCGAGAAGCGGATGCCCGCGGTTCACGCCGGTGTCGAGCACGCAAACTGCTGGGGCGTTCTCTCCGGGAAACAAGGAGCGATCGAGGAGGTCCTGGATGAATTCCATCTGCTCCGGAACCGTCAACGCTCGGAAAAACCCAGCAGTCTCCCTCGCGCGACGCAACTCGCCGAGGTCGTCGAGCTGCTCGAAGGCCGCAGTGAGACGGCGAGCGTCTCCGCGGGTCACGACCACGACGCGGTCCGCGAACAGCAAGGCGGACCGGCGGATGCTCAAGCCGACTATCTCCGCGGCGGCGCGGAAGCGGTCGAGCTCGGGCGGCGGCCCACCCTCGTCGACTGCTGCCTCCCGACGAAGCCACACCTCCCACCAGATCGGTGAGTCCTCGGGCGGGAACGGCTCGCTCTCGGTCCAGAGGCTGCGCAGGACTGCCTGGTCGAAATCCTGGATCGTCTCGACGAGGCCCCTGTTCTTACGATGTCCTGCTCGGGTCAACCCCCCTGCCAAGTAGTTCTGGATCTTCTCCCGGAGAGCGCCGACCTTGCCGAACGGGACATAGACCACGGCGCGTACGACCTCGATCTCGTCTGGGCCGACCTCTTTACGCACTGCACGCAACTCGAGTCCGCCGATTCGGCGGGAGTCCAGTGACTCAAGGGCGAGATCGAAGCCTGGGAAACCTCGGACCTCGATCAGGAAACCGTGATGCTGCGCCAACGCGTGGACAGGAGCGCCGGCCTCCGCTGGGCCTTTGCCAACCGCTCTATCGAATCGCGAGAGCAGGCGCGCTGCGTGACCCTCGGGGTCTACGATTGACGGCCATCGCCGCCGCACCCGTCGCCGGCGAGCGGTGTAGGGCTCTATCCGGCTCGGTCCGGGTAGCAGAACGTGCGGGCGATCACGAGGCGCCGACATCGTTTGGCCGAGCCTGGTCCGACCGCGTCCGCCGCCGCTCCGCGAGGGCGGTCAAGAGCATCGAAGTATCCACGGCCTCCCGGTCCGAGAGAACTGCCGTCTTCGCGGCCTGATTGCATGCGCGGGAGACTTCACCCTGGCTCAAGCCACGTGCCGCCTCGACCACCTCGTCCCAGCTGAATCGCGGGGCACCGAAGAGGGCGAGCCTAGAGCCGATCAGGTCGCGAATCTCTGCATCGTCAGGGAGCTGGAACTCCAAGACGGCATCGAACCGCCGAAAGACCGCGCGATCGAGCAGACGCGGGTGGTTGGTGGCAGCGAGGACGAGGCTGTCGGAGGTTTCCTGCTCCAAGAACTGGAGGAACGAGTTGAGGACGCGGCGAATCTCTCCCACGTCGTTAGCCAGGGCCCGCTCGCCCGCCAAGGCGTCTACCTCGTCAAAGAGGTAGACGCCTCGAGTCTGGACGATGGCCTCGAAGACCAACCTGAGCTTCGCCGCCGTCTCGCCCATGAATTTCGTGATCAGGCCGTCCAGACGAATCGTGAACAGCGGCAACGCCAGCTCGCCGGCCAGGGCCGAGGCAGACATGGTCTTCCCCGTTCCCGGCGGGCCGAGCAGTAGGACATGCCGGGTGGGCCGCAGCGCATGCTGCCGTAGGCGGTCCCTCTGGCGCTGCTCGAGCACGATCCTGGCGAGGCGCTCTCGAACCTCCGTCGACACTGAGAGGTCCGTTAGTCGGGTCTTCGGATAGGTCAGGTCGAGAAGCCCGGCCAAGTCGCCTCGAGGCTGAGCCAGGGGGAGCAGACGGCCGGTGGGTGGCGCAGCGGCCTTGGCCTCCCGCGCTTCGTCTACCAGGCGACGCAGCTCCTGAGAGAAGGTGGTGTGCCCCTGACGAGCGGCCTGGGCCGCTAGCTGCAGCGCTATCGTGTAGAAGCCTTCGTCGTCGCCAGCTGCGTGCCGGCGGACAAGGGCCTTGATCTGGTCTGCGCGTGCCATGGCCGTCGTCCGCTCGCCGGTCACTCGGAAGGAGCTCTCGTGTTCTGATCGCGGGTGCCCGAACCACCTCCACTCGTACTATGGACGGAGGATACCGCGACTCTGCCGGCAGGCCGACCCCGACGACCACGCCGAGCCCGCCGAGTCGGTTCCCCTACTCGCTCCGCAACACCGCCGCCGGGTCGAACCCGGCGGCCCGGCGGGCCGAAAGCCATGAGGTCCCGGCCGCGACCGCGGTCAGGACGAGGATCGGCCCCAGGACCGTGGTGAGGTCGGCGGGCGCGAGGCCGTCGAGGAGGCTGCCCAGGACGAGCCCGAGCGGCAGCGCGAGCACGCTCCCCAGGCCCGCCCCGACCAGCGCCAGGCGCAGGCCGTCGCGCACCAGCAGGGCGAGCACGCGCCCGCGGTCGGCGCCGAGCGCCATGCGCAGGCCGATCTCACGGCGGCGGTGGGCGACGAGCTGCGCGGTCACGCCGTAGAGACCGATCGCCGCGAGCGCCAGCCCGAGGATGCCGAGCGCGGTCAGCAGGCTGCCGAGGCCGCGCTCCTTGTCGAGCCGCCGGGCGACCAGGCCGGCGAGCGTGGTCGCCTCGAAGACCGGGAGGTTCGGGTCGAGGCGCCGGATCTCGTCGCGCAGGACGGGCAGCAGCGGCGCCGGGTCCGCCGCCATCCGGGCGAGCAGGACGGTGCGCGAGACGAACGCGGTCTGGGCCAGCGGTGCGTAGAGGAACGGCCGCGGCTCCTCGGTCGCCTCGTCGTAGCGGGCGTCGGCCGCCACGCCGATCACCTCGAGGAACGGCCCGCCAGGCCCGTCGAGGCCGAGGCGGCGGCCGAGCGGGTCCTGTCCGGGCCACCAGCGGCGAGCCGCGGTTTCGCTGACGATCACCACCACCGGCGCCTGCGGTCCGTCGGCTTCGGTGAGGTCCCGGCCGGCGAGGAGCGGGATGCCCAGGGTGCGGAAGTACGCGGGGTCGATCGAGTTGATGTAGGCGGTCCCGGCCTCCTCGGCATCGCCGCCGGGGACTTCGAGCGTCACGGGGGCGCCGATCATCACGCCGCTCAGGGGGAGGAGGCTCGCGACCGAGGCCGACTCGACGCCCGGCAGCGCCGCGACCTGCTGGCGCAGCCGGCGGCGCAGCGCCGCGCGCTCGGCCGGGGCGTGGCCCTGGAGCTCGAGGTCGAAGGAGGCGGCGGCGACCCGGGCGGCGTCGAAGCCCAGTTCGGCGGCCGCCGCCTGCCGGAGCCGGCCGAGGAAGATGCCGGCCGCGAGCAGCAGGACGAGCGAGAGGGCGAGCTGCGCGACGACGAAGGCGCGCTGCGTCCGCGAGGGCCGCCCGCCGCCGGCCGCGCCCTCCTTCAGCGCGGCGAGCAGCTCGGTCCGGGTGGCCGCGAGGGTGGGCGCCGCGCCGCACAGGGCGGCGGCCAGGAGCGCGACCCCGAAGGTGAAGCCCAGGACCGCTGGGTGAGCCCCGGGCGTCAGACCCTCGAAGCCCTCGGTCGGGAGCAGGGCGACCAGGAGATCGGCGGCCCACACCGCGAGCAGCAGTCCCGCCGCGCCGCCCAGCAGCGCGAGGAGCACGCTCTCGGCGAGCACGTCGCGCACCAGGCGGCCGCGGCCGGCGCCCAGGGCCAGGCGGATGCCAGTCTCCCGGCGCCGCGCCAGCGCCCGCGCGAGCAGCAGGTTGGCGACGCTCGAGCAGGTGATGAGGAGGAGCAGGCCGGCGACGGCCGTCACCAGCGCGGCGAGTGTCGCCACCTCGCCCGCGTCGCGGGGGCTCAGGCCGCCGCGGACAGGATGGACCGCGACGAGACGGTCGCGGTGCGAGTCGGGGTACGCCTGTTCGAGGTGCGCCGCGACGGCCGCGAGGGCCGCCCGCGCCTGGGCCACCGTCACCCGGGGCGAGAGCCGGCCGACCGCCTGGAGCCACGACGCGCTGCGGTCGGCGAGCAGGTCGCGGCCGCCGGGCACCGCATTGCCGGCCATCGCGAGCGGCACCCAGAGCCGGGCCGCGGCACCCAGCTCCGTCCCTCCGAAGCCCTCGGGCGCGACGCCGATCACGGTGAAGCGCCGGCCGTTGATCGGCACCTCCCGGCCGACGACGCCGGGATCGCTCCCGAACCGGCCCTGCCAGAGGCGATGGCTGAGCACGACCACGGCGTGGGCGTCGGGCGTGCGGTCCTCCTCGGGGCGGAAGAAGCGGCCGAGCGCCGGGCGCATGCCGAGCACCTCGAAGTAGTCGCCGCTGACCACCTGGCCCTGCACGCGCTCGGGCTCGCTCTCGCCGCCGCCGAGGCTCAGGGGCGCCGTGTGATAGGCGGCGAGACCGCTGACGGCGCGGCCGGCGCCCTCGCGGTAGTCGAGGTAGTCCGCATAGGAGAGGCCGCCCAGGCGGCCGCGCCCGCGCCAGGCGGCCGAGACCCAGACCAGCTCCTCCGGCTCGCCGAGCCCCGGCAGGGGACGGAAGAGCAGGCCGTTAACCAGCGCGAAGAGCGTGCTGTTGACGCCGATGCCGAGGGCGAGGATGACCGCCGCAACGGTGGTCAGAAGGGGCCGCCGGGCGAGCGATCGCGCGGCGAGGCGCAGGCTGCGGTGGAGGTCGCGCATGGAGAGGTGCTCCAGCAAGGCGGGTGCCACGGCCTCGGAGGGCCGCGCCGGGCCGCTCGCGCCTCCCGGGCGGGCGCCCGGACACCCACCGGCGGGACTGCGGGCGTCCGGAAGTGGGACCGCGCCAGCTCAGCCTAACCGCGCGTCCGCGCCCGCCGGTTCCGGCCCGCCTCTTCGCGCTTGCGCTTGCCGCTCGCGGCCCAGGAGCAGATCGGGCAGGCGTCGAGGTCGTGCCAGAGGGCCGGGCAGCGCTCGCGGCCGAAGTAGATGATCTGGAGGTGGAGCCGCGCCCAGCTCGCCTCGGGGAACGTGCGCCTGAGGTCGCGTTCGGTGCGCTCGACGCTCGAGCCGTCGGAGAGGCCCCAGCGCGCGGCCAGGCGGTGGATGTGGGTGTCGACCGGGAACGCGGGGATGCCGAAGGCCTGGACCATCACGACCGACGCCGTTTTGTGGCCGACGCCGGGGAGCGCCTCCAGCTCCTCGAAGCTCCGCGGCACCCGGCCGCCGTGGCGTTCGACCAGGATCTCGGACAGCCCCTTGAGGCTCTTCGCCTTCTGGCGGTTGAGCCCGATCTCGCGGATCAGCTCCTTGATCGCCTCCTCCGGCAGCGCCGCCATCGCCGCCGGCGTCGCCGCGCGCGCGAACAGCGCCGGCGTGACCTGGTTGACCTTCTTGTCGGTGGTCTGCGCCGAGAGCAGCACCGCGACCAGCAGCGTGTAGGGGTCGCGGTGCGCGAGCGGGATCGGCACCTCGGGATAAAGCCGGTCGAGGATCCCCTGGATGCGGCGGGCCTTCTCCTCGCGGGTCATGGCGACCGCGATCACGTTTCACGATCCGCCATAGGCGGCTTCGCGAATCCGCTCCCAGACAGAGCCCCGAAACTCCGAGGACAGGCCTCGTCCTCCGACGCTCGCGTCCCGGAGCCGGAAGCCGCCGTGGTGGCAGTCCAAGGCCGGCGGCAGTCCGTCTTCGGCGAGCGAACTCGGCATCGCCCGCTCACGTCTCGCCACCTCGCCAGCCCGCTTCATACGAGGGTCCCTTCAGGCGGAGCGTACCAGCCCTGGGTTGGTGCTACAATCATCGCTCCGCGTAGGCACGCGGTTCAGAGACAGCGAAATCTTCTCTTGGGTTCGAGGGAGAGCTGCCACGTGGCCGTCACCGCCGCGCGACCCGGGCGACCGGGGCGCGGCGTAGCGTCGCCGCGCAGCCGCCGCCCGCCGGCGGCGCCCCAAGACCACCCCGAGACCCACCCGTCCACCCGCTCCGGAGGAACCCTCCCCATGGCCGTGAGTCGTCTCCGCCCCATCCTCGTCGCGCTCGCCCTGCTCGCCGCCGCCGCCGCCCCGCCCCCCGCCGCCGCCCAGCCGACCGACCTCCTGCTCTCCGAGTACGTCGAGGGCAGCTCGCTGAACAAGGCGGTCGAGATCTTCAACGGCACCGGCGCCGCGATCGACGTCGGGCTCGGCGGCTACCAGCTCCAGGTCTACTTCAACGGCAACCCGGCGGCCGGCACCACCGTCAACCTCGTCGGCGTGATCGCGCCCGGCGACGTCTTCGTGGTCGCCGACGACGGCGCCGACGCCGCGATCCTCGCGGTCACCGACCAGACCACGACCTCGTCGCTGTGGAACGGCGACGACGCGATCGTGCTGCGCAAGGCCGGCGCGGTCGTCGACTCGCTCGGCCAGGTCGGCTTCGACCCCGGCACCGAGTGGGGGACCGGCGACGTCTCGACCGCCGACAACACGATCCGCCGCCAGACCTCCGTGTGCGCCGGCGACACGATCGAAAACGACGTCTTCGACCCGTCGCTCGAGTGGGACGGCTTCCCCAACAACACGTTCGGCGGCCTCGGCGCCCACAGCGTCTCGTGCGCGCCGCCGGCGCCGCCGTGGGTGATCAACGAGATCCACGCCGACCCGCACGCGACCGCGGGCGACGCCAACGGCGACGGCACGGTTTCGACCACCCAGGACGAGTTCGTCGAGATCGTCAACAACTCCGGCGCCGCCGTCGACATCTCGGGCTGGACGCTGTCCGACGCGGTCGCCGTCCGCCACGTCTTCCCCGCCGGCACGATCGTCGCCGACGACTGCGCGGTCGTGGTCTTCGCCGGCGGCACGCCCACGGGCTCCTTCGGCGGCGTCGTGGTCCAGACCGCCTCGACCGGCCAGCTCGGCCTCAACAACACCGGCGACACGGTGACGCTCGATGACGGCGTCGCCGATGTCGCGACCGCGACCTACGGCGCCGAGGGCGGCAACGACCAGTCGCTGACCCTCGATCCCGACGTCACCGGCACCGCGTTCGTGCTCCACACCGCCGCCACCGGCTCGGGCGGCGCGCGCTTTTCGCCCGGCACCCGCATCGACGGCAGCGCGTTCGCCGGTTGCGCGGCGCCGGCGGCGGCGTTCGTGATCAACGAGATCCACGCCGATCCGCACCCGACCGAGGGCGACGCCAACGGCGACGGCACGGTCTCGACCACGCAGGACGAGTTCGTCGAGATCGTCAACAACTCCGGGGCCGACCAGGACATCTCGGGCTGGACGCTGTCCGACGCGGTGCCCCTCGTCCGCCACGTCTTCCCCCCCGGCACCGTGGTCACCGACGGCTGCGCGGTCGTCGTCTTCGGCGGCGGCACGCCGACCGGCTCGTTCGGCGGCGTGGTCGTCCAGACCGCCTCCTCCGGCACGCTCGGCCTCAACAACGGCGGCGACACGCTGACGCTCAACGACGGCGCCACCGACGTCGCCACCGCCGGCTACGGCGCCGAGGGAGGGAACGATCAGTCGCTGACCCTCGATCCCGACGTCACCGGCGCCGCGTTCGTGCAGCACACCGTCGCCACCGGCTCGGGCGGCGCCCGCTTCTCGCCGGGCACCCGCATCGACGGCACGACCTTCGCCGGCTGCACCGCGCCGCCGGCGGTGGCCGAGATCTACGAGATCCAGGGCAGCGGGCTGGTCTCGCCGTTCGCCAACCTCAGCGTGTCGACCTTCAGCAACACGGTCACCGCGATCGCCTCCAACGGCTTCTTCATGCAGACCCCGGACGCGCGCGCCGACGCCGACCCCGAGACCTCGAACGGCATCTTCGTCTTCACCGGCGGCGGCCCCGGCGTCGCGGTCGGCGACGAGGTCGACGTCACCGGCCAGGTGGTCGAGTTCTTCGACTTCACCGAGTTCTCGAACGGCCCGATGGTGACGTTCGTCTCGGGCGGCCACCCCCTGCCGGCGGCGGTCGCGTTCGACGACACGACGCCGTCGCCGAACCAGCCGCAGTCCGCGACCGAGTTCGAGCGCTACGAGGGGATGCTCATCAGCGTGACCGGCGGCCGGATCGGCAGCGGGAACCAGCGCTTCGGCACCGACCCGATCGCCGAGGCGTTCGCCGTCGCCGGCCCCGACCGGCCGTTCCGCGAGCCGGGGATCCTGTTCCCGGGCCTGCCGAGCCTGGCGGTCTTCGACGGCAACCCGGAGAAGTTCGAGCTCGACCCCGACCGCCTCGGACTCCCCAACGTGGTCCTGACCGGCGGCTCGACGTTCGACGCCGAGGGCGTCCTCGGCTTCGATTTCAACGGCTACGAGCTGTGGCCGACCGCGCTCACCGTCACCCCGGCGCCGCTGCCGGTGCCGGTCTCCGGGCGCCAGCCCGGCGAGTTCACGGTCGGCTCGCAGAACGTCTTCCGGCTGTTCGACGACGTCGACGACCCGGGGATCAACGAGACGGTGGTCTCGGCCGCCGAGTACCAGCGCCGGCTCGACAAGCTCTCGCTCCACGTCCGCGACGTGATGGACTCGCCCGACATCCTGGCGATCGAGGAGGCCGAGAAGCTCGGCGTGCTCGAGGACCTCGCGGCCGAGATCGCGGCCGACGACCCGAGCGTCGTCTACACCGCCTACCTGGTCGAGGGCAACGACATCGGCGGCATCGACACCGGCTTGTTGGTGCGCGACACCGTCAACGTCTTCGCCGTCACCCAGCTCGCCGCCACGGAGACGCTGTCGGTCGACGGGAGCCTGCTCCACGACCGGCCGCCGCTCCTCCTCGAGGGCGAGTACATCGGCGGCTTCGGGTTCTCGCCGATCACCGTGCTCGCGCTCCACCAGCGGTCGCTGTCCGGCATCGACGATCCGGTGGACGGGCCCCGGGTGCGCCAGAAGCGGCTCGAGCAGGCGCAGTCGGTGGCGACCATCGTCCAGGGCCTCCAGACCGCCGACCCGGGCGTCCACCTGATCGTGATCGGCGACCTCAACGCGTTCGAGTTCAGCGACGGCTACGTCGACGTCGTCGGCCAGATCGCGGGCGACTTCACGCCCGCCGAGAACCTCCTGTCGGGCCCCGACCTGGTCGATCCGAACCTCGCCAAGCTGACCCTGGGGGTGACGCCGGAGCAGCGCTACTCGTTCAACTTCGGCGGCGACGCCCAGGCGATCGACCACGCGCTGT
The DNA here is from genome assembly GCA_964573125.1 of uncultured Thermoanaerobaculia bacterium. Classification (GTDB taxonomy): domain Bacteria; phylum Acidobacteriota; class Thermoanaerobaculia; order Multivoradales; family JBCCEF01; genus CAVSQV01. Next base: position 1,632 of record CAZNIX010000058.1, on the reverse strand, counting down.
CGTCGTCCGCGCTCACCCCGCGGGTGACCAGCGTCGAGTACACGCGCGGCAACAGCGACGCCGCGGCCGACCTGATCTTCGACGCCACGACGCCGCTGCGCTCGGCCGACCACGATGGCCTGGTGGTCTACGTCCAGGCCGACGCCGACGCCGACGGCGTCCTCGACGGCGCCGACCTCTGCCCGGGCACGGCGATCCCCGAGGCGGTGCCGACCGTGCGCCTGCTGCCGCTGCACTACGCGCTGGTCGACGGCAACACCACGTTCGACACCCGCTGGCCGCCCTTCGGCGGCATCGTCCCGAGCAGCATCACCGTCGAGGACACTGCCGGCTGCTCCTGCGACCAGATCATCACGGAACTGGGGCTCGGCGCCGGCCACCGCAAGTTCGGCTGCAACCTGGGCGTGATGGCGTACTGGATCTTCACCGTCAACCACTGACGCGCGGCGACTCAGGGCGGCCCCGGCTCCGGCCGGGGCCGCGGCGTCTTGAGGCCGAGGCTCGAGGGCGTCGCTGCGTCGCTGAGCGCACTTCGGGGCGCCGGCGGCGCCGCTATCGCCAGCCGGCGCGCCGCGGCGGGGTTCGGCGGACGTTACGACGCCGGCGCCAGCAGGCGGTCGATCTTGGTCTGGAGGCGGTGGCGGTAGTCCGCGGAGAAGTCCTCGCCCAGGCGCTGGGCGCGGGCGAAGAACTGGTCGGCGGCGCGCTCGTCGCCGCGGGCGAGCGCCAGCCGGCCGAGCACGATGTGCACCTCGGGAATGCGCTTGTCGAGCCGGCGCGCGCGCTCGGCCAGCTCCTGGGCCTCCTCCAGCCGGCCCGCGCGCAGGCTGTCCACGGCCTGGGTCAGCAGGTAGTAGGGGTTGCGCGTCTTCAGCTCGAGCGCCCGCGCGGCGGCGGCCTCGGCGCGCGCGCCCTCGCCGGCGAGGCGGTAGATGCGCGAGAGGTTCTCGAGCGCGGGCACGAACTCGGGCTCGACCGCGAGCGCGTGCTCGAGGTCGGCGATCGCCTCCGGGAGCCGCCCCGCCCGCCGTGCCGCGAGGCCGAGGTTGTTCCACCCCTCGGCCAGCTCGGGATCGAGCTCGAGCGCCCTGCGCAGCAGCGGCTCGGCGCGGGCGATCTCGCCGTCGAGCAGCGCCTCGGCGCCGATCGCGTTGAAGTAGTGCGCGGTCGCCTCCCGGTCGGTGAGGACGCGGAGGCGCCGGTAGACCTTCGGGCGGTCGGGCATGAAGTCGATCGTCCGCAGCTCGGTGCCGAGGTTGACGCCGCCGACCACGTGGGTGCTGCGCACCACGGCGTCGCCGCGGCGTTCGAAGGTCTCGAAATCCTCGACCTCGACGAAGAAGGTGTCGATGTCGGCGCCGCGCGACATGGCGACGAACAGGTTGACCAGCGACAGACAGTTGCCGCGGCGCCGCTCGGCCGCCTCGGCCGCGGTCAGCGTCGGGTGGCTCTGGTACTCGAAGCCGAGGCCGTGGCGGCGGTCGAAGATGAGCTGGACGATCGCCTCCAGCTTCTGGCGGGTGGTGATCTTGCCGCCGGCCACCCGCCGCGCCATCGCCTCGAGCTCCGGGGTGCCGGCGAACGGGACCACGGCGAGCGCCGCCGGCGTCACGGCCGCGGCCGGCGCCGGCG
>CAZNIX010000057.1:0-15480 GCA_964573125.1 uncultured Thermoanaerobaculia bacterium | reverse complement strand
AGCGGCCCCGCTGCGGCGCGATCGCGGGAGAGCGCGACCGCCGCGCAGCCGAGCGCCGCGGCGAGCGCCTCGCACCCGACCTGGAACACCTGGTCCTGGTCGGCGGCGCCGGCGAGCTTCTCGCTGAGCGCCTGGAGCGCGCCGGCGTGCTCGTTGGCGGCGCGCAGCGCGACCACCTGGGAGCGCAGCCGCGCGGCGAGCGGGCCGCACACCAGGGCGGCGGCGAGGAAGGCGAGGACCGCGACCACGTCGTGGGGATCGCCGATCCGGAGGGTCAGGCGCGGCTCGGTGCTGAAGAAGTTGTAGGCGAGGGCGCCGAGCAGGGCGGCGTAGACCGCCACCGGCGTGTTCGAGCGCACCGCGACGAGGAGCACGGCGATCAGGTAGACGAGCGCGAGGCTCGCCACCGGCAGGACGGATTCGAGCAGCGCCGAGGCGAGCGCCGCGAGCGCGACCGCCGCGGTCGCGAAGCCGGCTCCCCGCAGCCGCGCCGGCCACGGCCGGCCGCGCGCGGCGCGGCGGCGGGCGCGGGCGCGCGCGTAGGGGGTGTTGACCACGGTCAGCTCGAAGACCGGCCCCTTCTTCAAGAGCTGCTGGCCGATCGTGCGGCCGAGCAGGCGCGCGACCGGCCGCTCGCGGGTGCGGCCGATGACGATCGAGGTGAAGCCGTGGCGGCCGGCGTAGTCGAGCAGCTCGTCGGCGACGTTGGCGCCGCGCAGCACGGCGGTCTCGCCGCCCAGCCGCCGGGCGAGCTGGAACGCCGCCTGGAGGCTCGCGCGGTCGGTGCGCGCGCGGCCGGTGTCGACCCAGGCGACCGTCCACGGCGCCTGCAGGCGCTCGGCGAAGCGGCGGCCGAGCCGGATCAGGTACTCGGTGTAGGCGTGGCCGTCGACCGGCACCAGCACCTTGCGGCGGAGCGGCACCAGCGCCGGCAGGCCGTGGCGGGTCAGGAAGCTCCGCAGGTCGGCGTCGACGCGGTCGGCCGCGGTCTGCATCGCCAGCTCGCGCAGCGCGGTCAGGTTCGAGGGCGAGAAGAACGCCTCGAGCGCCGCCTGCGCGTACTCGGGCAGGTAGACCTTGCCCTGGCGCAGCCGCTCGATCAGCTCGCGCGGCGGCAGGTCGATCAGGACGACGTCGCGCAGGCGGTCGAAGAAGGCGTCGGGCACGGTCTCGCGCACGCGCACGCCGGTGATCCGCTCGACGACGTCGTTGAGGCTCTCGAGGTGCTGGACGTTGAGCGTGGTGTAGACGTCGATGCCGGCGTCGAGCAGCTCCTCGACGTCCTGCCAGCGGCGCTCGTGGCGGGCGCCGGGGGCGTTGCGGTGGGCCAGCTCGTCGACCAGCGCGACCTCGGGCCGGCGGAGGAGGAGGGCGTCGAGGTCCAGCTCGGTGAGGATCTTGCCGCGGTATGCGAGGGTCTGCCGGGGCAGGATCTCGAGGCCTTCGAGCAGCACCTCGGTCTCCGGCCGGCCGTGGGTCTCGGCGATCCCAACGACGACGTCGACCCCCTGCTGCCGGAGCTGGCGCGCCGCGTCGAGCATGGCGTAGGTCTTGCCCACCCCGGGCGCGGCGCCGAGGAAGACCTTGAGCTTGCCGCTCTTCTCCCGCGCCTCCTCGGCGGCGACGCTGGCGAGGAGGGCGTCGGGGTCGGGGCGGGTGGGTTCCATGGTTGGGACACGAGGCGAGCCTGGTCATCCTAGCTGTAGCTGAGCTGGTGGGGGCTGCGGTGGGCTGCCTTCTGGCGCTCAGCGATCACGACGGTATGAGGACTGGATCGACTCCCGGCCGGCGGTCTGACAGCTTCTCGACGACGCGGACGGCCTTGCCTCTACCTCCCACTGATCCTCCTCGATGGGCTTGTTGATCTCATCGGGTCGGTCGATCAGGGGCTCGGATCCCCCCGGCCGGCATCAACCCGGGAGGACAGCTCGTCGAGCGCCAGGTTCAGCTCGAGGACGTTGACGATCCGGCCCGGGGTCATGAACCCGCCGGGGGTGAACGCGTGCTCGGCGATCAACGCCTCGACCCGCGCGAGCGAGAGGTCGGCGCGCGCGGCGGCCACCCGCTGCGCCTGCCAGCGCGCTGCGTGCTCGGAGATGTGCGGGTCGAGCCCGCCGCCGGACGCCGCCGCCAGCTCCGCGGGCAGCGGCCGCTCGGCGGTCGCGCCGTAGCGGGCGATCAGGTCGGTGGCGCGCGCGGTGAGGTCGGCGCTGGTCGGCGACTTGTTGCTGCCGGCGGCCGCGGAGGCGTTCCAGGCCGCGGCCGAGGGGCGCGGCCAGAAGTACTTCGGCTCGGTGAACTCCTGCGCGATCAGGCGGCTGCCGACGACCGTCCCGTCGGCGCGCACGATCAGCGACCCCTGCGCGGTTTCCGGCGTCAGGAGTTGGGCGATGCCCAAGATCACGATCGTGTACCCGGCGACGCAGACGAGCAGCGTGGCGACGACAATGCGGAGGCTGGCGATGAGCGATGACATGGCGTGGTCCTCGGTTCCCGCGAAGCGTCACATGAACTGGAGGTGTTCGGCGATCGGCCCGAGCGCCGCGGCGGGGAAGAAGGTCAGGGCGCCGATCAGGAGGATCGTGGCCACGAGCATGACCGCGAACGTGCCGTCCTCGACGCCGAGCGTGCCGGCGGACTGCGCCGTCGCCCGCTTCGCGGCGAGCGAGCCGGCGATCGCGAGCGGCAGGACGATCGGGATGTAGCGCGCGAGCAGCATGACCAGGCCGGTGGCGACGTTCCAGGGCACGGTGTTGTCGCCCAGCCCCTCGAAGCCCGAGCCGTTGTTCGCCGACGCCGAGCTGAACTCGTAGAGGATCTCGCTGAAGCCGTGGGCGCCGACGTTGTTGAGCGTCCCCGTACCCCACGGCGTGACCGCGAAGATCGCGGTGCCGACGAGAATGAAGAGCGCGTGGGCGAGGACGGCGAGGATCGCGAGCTGGACCTCGCGCGCCTCGACCCTCCGGTTGAGGTACTCCGGGGTGCGCCCGACCATCATGCCGGCGACGAAGACGGCGATCACGATGTAGAGGAACATGTTGATCATCCCGACGCCGACGCCGCCGAAGGTCGCGTTGAGCCACATGCCGATCATCGGCATCAGGCCGGCCATCGGGTTGAGGCTGTCGTGCATCGCGCCGACCGAGCCGTTGCTGGTCGAGGTCGTGAGCACCGCCCACGTCGGCCCGCTGCCGCCGGGGGCGCCGAAGCGCATCTCCTTGCCCTCGAGGTTCGCGCTGATCTGCTCGATCGCGAGCCCTTCGAAGGCCTGGGTCGGCGCCCGCTCGAACCAGACCGCGCCGCCGATCTTGGCCACGAGCAGCACGAGCATGACGCCGAACACCACCGCCGCGTGGCGCATCCGCCGGACGATGCGGCCGAACATCCACACGCTCGCCATCGGGACGAGGATGATCGAGATCATCGCCAGGGCGTTGGTCCAGAACGTCGGGTTCTCGAACGGGTGGGCGCAGTTCGGGCCGAAGAAGCCGCCGCCGTTGGTGCCCAACTGCTTGATCGCCACGAACGCCGCCACCGGCCCGCGGGCGATCACCTGCTCGGCGCCCTCGAGCGTGGTCGCGGTCGCCGAGCCGTCGAGCGTCATCGGCATGCCGCCGAAGACGAACAGCGTCGCGACCACCAGGGCGACCGGCAGCAGCACGAGGAAGGACGCGCGCTGGAGATCGACGAAGAAGTTGCCCAGCTCCTTGCGCCCGGAGAGGCCGCGCGCGAGCGCGGCCAGCGCGGCGATGCCGGTCGCGGCCGAGACGAACTGCAGCCACATCAGCGCGCAGAGCTGCGACAGGTAGCTCATCGTCGCCTCGCCCGAGTAGTGCTGCAGGTTGGTGTTCGAGGTGAAGGAGGCGACGGTGTTGAAGATCAGGCTCCCCTCGACCGCCCCCTTGGCGTCCGGGTTGAGCGGCAGGTGCTGCTGGAGCGCCAGCAAGCCGAAGCCGACGACGAACATGGCCACGTTGAAGACCAGCAGGGCGACCGCGTACTGCCTCCAGTTCTGCGGCCGGCGGGAGGCGGCGCCGCCGATGGTCTCGAACAGGCGGTCGAGCCGGAGCCGGCGCGGGCCGGCCTCCGCGGGGTCCAGCGCCCACTTCATGTAGCGGCCGAGCGGCCAGGAGAGGAGGGCGGTGCCGCCGACGATCAGCGCGATGAGCAGGATGATGTCCATGGCGTTCAGCTCCGGCGCTCCCAGCGCTCGACCTCGAAGGTCAGGGCGAAGAGGAGAGCGAAGGTCACGAGTCCGAGGAGCAGGTAGAGGAGAGTCATCATGGCGGTTCTCGTGGTGTCGAGTTGGTGATCGGTCAGACCAGGCGCAGCGCGGTCAGCACCACGTCGATGAGCTTGATCCCGACGAACGGCGCGACCACACCGCCCAGCCCGTAGACGAGGAGGTTGCGCCGCAGCACCGACGCGGCCGAGGCCGGCCGGTAGGCGACGCCCTTCAAGGCCAGCGGGATGAGCGCGATGATGATCAGCGCGTTGAAGATGACCGCGGAGAGGATCGCCGACTCCGGCGAGTGAAGGCGCATGACGTCGAGCGCGGCGAGCGCGCCCTCGCCGCCCTCCGCGGCGTAGAGGCCGGCGAAGATCGCGGGCAGGATCGCGAAGTACTTCGCGACGTCGTTGGCGAACGAGAAGGTGGTCAGCGCGCCGCGGGTCATCAGGAGCTGCTTGCCGATCTCGACGGTCTCGAGGAGCTTGGTCGGGTTGGAGTCGAGGTCGACCAGGTTCGCCGCCTCCTTGGCCGCCTGGGTGCCGGCGTTCATCGCCACCGCGACGTCGGCCTGGGCGAGCGCCGGCGCGTCGTTGGTGCCGTCGCCGGTCATCGCCACCAGCCGCCCGCCCTCCTGGTACTGCCGAATGAGCTTGAGCTTGGCCTCGGGCGTCGCCTCGGCGAGGAAGTCGTCGACCCCGGCCTCGGCGGCGATCGCGGCCGCGGTCAGCCGGTTGTCGCCGGTGATCATCACCGTCTTGATGCCCATCGCGCGCAGCGCGGCGAAGCGCTCGCGGATGCCGCCCTTGATTACGTCTTTCAAATGAATCACCCCGAGCACCTGCCGGTCCTCGGCGACCACCAGCGGCGTGCCGCCGGAGCGGGCGATGGCGTCGACCTTGGTCCGGACGTCGGCCGGGAAGCTCCCGCCCTCGCCGGCCACGAACGCCTCGACGGCGTCGGCCGCGCCCTTGCGGAACTTGCGCCTGTCGAGGTCGACGCCGCTCATCCGCGTGTGCGCGGAGAACGGCACGAAGCGGGCGTTGAGCGCGTGGACGTCGCGCCCGCGGATCTTGTACTTCTCCTTGGCGAGGACGACGATCGAGCGCCCCTCGGGGGTCTCGTCGGCGAGCGAGGCGAGCTGGGCGGCGTCGGCGAACCGCGCCTCCCCGATCCCCTCGGCGGGGAGGAACTCGGTCGCCTGCCGGTTGCCGAGCGTGATGGTGCCCGTCTTGTCGAGCAAGAGCACGTCGACGTCGCCCGCGGCCTCGACTGCGCGGCCGGACATCGCGATGACGTTGGCCTGGATCATGCGGTCCATGCCGGCGATGCCGATCGCCGATAGGAGTCCCCCGATCGTGGTCGGGATGAGGCAGACCAGGAGCGCGATCAGCACGGTCACCGACACCGGCGCGCCCTGCCCGGCGGTGCCGACGGCGTAGATCGAGAACGGCAGCAGCGTGGCGGTGACGATCAGGAAGACCAGGGTCAGGCCGGCGAGCAGGATCGAGAGCGCGATCTCGTTCGGCGTCTTCTGCCGGCGGGCGCCCTCGACCAGCGCGATCATGCGGTCGAGGAAGGTGTCGCCGGGGTCGGCGGTGATGCGGACGACGATCCAGTCGGAGAGCACCTTGGTGCCGCCGGTCACCGAGCTGCGATCGCCGCCGCTCTCGCGGATGACCGGCGCGCTCTCGCCGGTGACCGCCGCCTCGTTGACCGAGGCGATCCCTTCGATCACCTCGCCGTCGCCGGGGAGGAGGTCCCCGGCCTCGACGAGGACCACGTCCCCCTTCTTCAGCTCGGTCGACGGGACCTCGGTGCGGGGGGCGTCGGGACGCGGCGCCGCGAGCTTCTTCGCCGTCGTGGTCTGGCGGCTCTGGCGCAGCGCCCTCGCCTGCGCCTTGCCCCGCCCCTCGGCCATCGCCTCGGCGAAGTTCGCGAACAGCACCGTGAACCAGAGCCAGAGCGCGACCGCCAGGATGAACCCCGCCGGCGCCTCGCCCCGGCCGAGCAGGGCCTGGAGCCACAGCCCGGTGGTCGCGAAGCTCCCGACGTAGACCACGAACATCACCGGGTTGCGCGCCATCCGCCGCGGATCGAGCTTGCGGAACGACTCCGCGATCGCCGGGCGGACGATCCGCGGATCGAACAGTGGCGTCTTGGGTCTCATGTCAGCTCCCTTTGGCCGCGGCGCTAGCTCAGCTCGCAGTGCTGGCCAACGCGTTGGCCAGGACTGCGACCCTTGCCGGCGCGCGAGCCTGTCGAGCGCGCCGCTAGAACTTCTCGGGCCGCAGGAGGGCCGCGAACAGGTAGAGGAAGAGCACGACGGTGATCACCAGACCCAACAGGTAGAGACCGCTCATCGGCTTCCCCTCGCTACCGGCCGAAGCCGGACGCGTTGCTCCGCACCGCTCCTCACGACGCCAGAGTACGGACGCCGGCGTAAAGGGACAATTCCCGCGCCCGCCGCAGCGCGTAAAACTCGCGTCAAGAAGGAGGGGGCGGGCGGGCCGGCCGGCGCGCGCGGCCGCCTCGCTCGAGCGGGATGGAGGGAGGGGTCGAGAGAGGTGAAGGGGCGTCCCGGCAGTCGGTTTCGGACCGCGGCCGGGACGGACGGCGGAGCTAGTAGGTGTACTCGATCTGGTCGCAGTCGTCGGCCTGACAGTTCGAGCAGCTCGTCGTGCCGGCGCCGCCGGCGACGCGCCGCAGCTCCTCGACGGTCAGTTCGCGGGCCACCAGGCGGCCGAGGATCCTCTTCTCCTGCTTCTTCATGCTACGACTCCTTCGGGTCGTGGTCGAGAGACGCCGGGGCCGTCACGCTGACGGCCGCTTCGACGATCATCCTTTCGAGGGTCGACCCGCCGGCGAGCGCGCCGCCCGCCGGCGACTCCCGGGCCACGTGGTAGCGCGGGCTCGGGACGTGCAGAGCGGCGTCCACGGTCTCCTGCCGGCGCAGGCAGTCGTCGCGCAGCTCGAGGAAGCCGAGCGCGCGCGGCGAATCGCGCCAGGTGAAGTCGGGGCGGCGCTGGATCAGCATCTCGCAGAACGGGTCGAGGAGCTTGATCGTGGGGTCGATCTCCTCGAGCCACAGGAACTGGCCCATCTCGTTGAGCTCGAGGAACACCACCTCGCCGGCGGGCGTCACGATCAGGTCGATGCAGCCGAAGACGATCCCGAGCTCGCGCAGCAACGCCCGGCAGGTGCGCTCCAGCTCCGGGTGCAGCTCGGTGCGCTCGATGCGCAGCCCGGAGAAGGCGTGCTTCCAGTCGAGCTCGGTCAGCGCCCGCTCCTGGGAGTGGATCGTGACCGCCACCACGAGGTCGCCGATCACCGTCACTCTCAGCTCGTGGCGCTTGGGGACCCGCGGCTGGAAGATGCCCGGGGAGAGCCGCAGCACCTCGTCCTCGGGGAGGTCGTCCGCGCCGATCAGACTGGCGAACTGGAGCGCGATGCCGTCGTCCCCGCGCTCCCACTGAGCGGGGCGGAACGGCTTGTAGACCACCCGGCCGCCGTGCTCGCGGAGGAAGGCGCGGATCCGCTCCGGATCGTTGCTGCACAGGGTCGGCGGCACCTGCAGCCCCAGGCGGGCGGCGAGGGAGAGCTGGAGCGGTTTGCAGTTGGCGCGCGCGCGACGATCGCGGGGGTTGACCCAGAACGCGTCCGGCGCCACCAGGAGCCAGAGAGCGGAGTAGAAGGTCTGGCACTCGCGGTCCGCGATGTAGCGGTCGCTCTCCGGGATCGGCAGGCCGTCGGGGAGCAACGGCGGCGCCAACCGGCGCGTCCAGACGACGTCGAAGTGACGGTCGGCGGCGTCCAGCGCCGGTCCCCGCAGCTCCCAGCCGACCGCGCCGGCGGCGTCGACCCCGATCGACGCGGTCTGGCGGGTCGGCAGGTCGGCGCCGTGCCACAGCACCGCCGAGTGTCCTTTCCGCTCGATCGCCGCCGCGACCGCGGTGGCGTGGAGATCGTGCAGGAACGTAGGAACCAGGATGCGGGTCATTCCTGCAGACTCATACGGAACACGCGGTCAACGGTTTCCTCATCACCATCTTACCTCATCACCGAGATTGCGATTGGGTGTAGTCCAGGCCTCGGCCGCTCTCTGACCGCGGCTCAGCCGACTCCCGGCTCGTCCGGCTCGGCGGCGAGCTGGGCGCCGACCAGGCGGCGGTAGAGGCCGTGGGCGCGCAGGAGCTGGTCGTGGCGGCCGCGCTCGGCGATCCGCCCGCGGTCGAGGACCAGGATCTGGTCGGCGTCACGGACCGTGCTCAGGCGATGGGCGATGATCACGCGGGTCGCGGTCAGCGCCGCGAGGTTGGACAGCACCCGCCGCTCGGTGACGGCGTCGAGCGCGCTGGTCGCTTCGTCGAGGATCACCACCCGCGGGCGCACGACGAGGGCGCGAGCGAGCGCCAGCCGCTGCCGCTGACCGCCGGAGAGCGACGCTCCGTAGTCGGCGAGGACGGTGTCGTAGCCCATCGGCAGGTCTTCGATCTCCTCGTCGATGCCGGCCAGCCGCGCCGCCTCGCGCAGCCGGGAGAGCGGCAGGCCGGGGTCGGTCAAGGCGAGGTTGGCCCGGATGCTGAGCGCGAACAGGAACGGGTGCTGCGGCACGAAACCGATCCGGCGGCGCAGCCAGGCGAGGTCGAGGTCGCGCAGGTCGGCGCCGTCGTAGCGGATGCGCCCGGTCTGCGGCGCGTAGAGACCGGCGAGCAGGCCGGCGAGGGTCGACTTGCCCGAGCCCGAGGCGCCGACCACCGCCAGCAGCGAGCCCGGCGCCAGCTCGAAGGAGACGTCGGCCACCGCCGGCGGGGCGTTCGGCCCGTAGCGGAACGAGACCTCCTCGGCGGCGACCCGGCCGCCCAGACCTTCGCTCCGGCGGCGGGGGCCGTCCGCCTGTTCGCGCGGGGTCTCGAGCACGTCCTCGATGCGCTCCAGGTAGCTGCCCATGAGCTGCAGCGAGAGGGCGCTGTTGACCAGCGAGCGCAGCGGGGTCAGGAAGCCCACCGCCAGGGCCGACAGCGCGAGCATGGCGCCGAGGGTCAGCTCGTCGCGGATCACCAGCACGGCGCCGTAGAGCAGAACCAGGAGCGGCGACGCGGTCGCCAAGGCCTCGAGCGCCGCGCCGACCGCGGCCTCCAGCCGGCCGCGGTCGAGGGCGGCGTTGAGCTCGCGCACGAGCAGGTCCGACCACCGGCGCGCGGCCTGGTGCTCGGCGCCGGCGGCCTTGAGGGTCTCGATGCCGGCCAGGAGCTGGTACTCGTAGCCCCGGGTCTGAGCCTGGGCCTGGAGCGCGCGCGACATCAGCTCCCGCTGCCGGCGGCGCACGAGCGCGAAGATCCCCACCTGCAGGGCGCCGAGCGCCGCGGCGAGCAGCCCGATCCCGGTGTGAAGGAGCAGCAACAGGATCAGATAGACGCCGACCATCAGACCGTCGAGCAGCCCGGAGAGGACCGCGGAGGTCAGCAGCTCCCGGATCGTCGAGTTGCTGTGCAGGCGCATCCCGAGGTCGCCGACGGAGCGCTGCTGGAAGAACGGGTACGGCAGGTCGACCAGATGATCGAGGAACTCGACGGCGAGCCGGGCGTCGAGCCGGGTGCGCAGGTGCAGCAGGAGGAAGGAGCGCACCAGGGCGGCGAGGAGCTGGAAGCCGATCACGCCGGCGACGCCGACCGCGAGCACGGTCAGCAGCCGCACGTCCCCGCGCGGCACCACCCGGTCGACGACCAGCCCGGTGAGGATGGGGATCGACAGCGCGAGCCCCTGGATCATCAGGCTGACGGCGAGGATCCGGCCCAGCAGTCCCGACTGGCCGAGCGCGCGCCGCAGGTGGCGCCAGCGGCTCCGCTCGACGCCGCCGCGCTCGAATTCCGCGCCGGGCTCGAACACCAGCGCGACGCCGGTGAAGCCGGTCGCGAGCTCCGCGCGGGTGAGGAAGCGGCGGCCGACCGCGGGGTCGACGACCCAGGCGCCGCCGGCACGGAAGCGGTCGAGCACCACGAAGTGACTGAACCGCCAGTGCAGGACGGCGCCGCGGTCGAGCAGCGCGAGATCGTCGTGGCGCTCGAGCCGGACGCCTCGTCCGATCAGCCCGAAGCGACGGCCGGCCTCGATCAGGGCCAGCGCGTCGGTGCCCCGGCGGTCGACGCCCGTGGCTTCGCGCACGGCGGGGAGCCCGACCTCCTTGCCGTGGTAGCCGAGGACGGTCGCCAGGCAGGCGGCCCCGCAGTCGGTGGCCGCCGTCTGCTGGACGAAGGGGAGGCGCCGGCGGCGGCCGCTCAGGCGCAGCGCGCGCAGCGCCGGAAACCGCTCGCCGAGCGTCGGCTTGCCGGCGCGGTCGGCCGCGGTCATCCCCCGAACACCTGCTCGAGCGCCGGCACCGCCGCGAACAGGATGCGTTCGGAGCGGACGCGGATCTCGGCGGTGCCCATCATCCGGTGGTGGAAGCGATGGGTCTCGCCGTCGGCGGTGAAGGTCGTCGCCGGCAGCGGGGCGACCACCAGGACGACCGCCCCGTCGATGGGCACCGCGTCGGCCGCCGGCCCCAGGTAGCGGCGCGCCTCGGCGGGACCGACGGCCTCGTCCCCCACCGTCCCGACGCGCAGCGACTGATGGGCCGACCGGTAGCCGGCGATCTCGAAGCGCAGCGGCAGGCCGGGCGCGAGCAGGGGCCGGTAGTGGCCGGGCAGCAGAACGACCAGCCGGGGCGCCGCGTCGCCGCCGGCCATGGACAGCGCGGGCTGTCCCGCCTCCAGATAGTGACCCTCGCGCGCCCAGAGGTCGGCCACCGTGCCCGCCTCGGGCGCGCGCAGCGTACGCTCGGCGAGGCGAGCGGCCGCCAGCTCCCGCTGGGCGCGCAACGAGAGCAGCGCCTGGCGGGCGGTGGTGTCCGCGGGATCGCGCAACCGGCTCACGAGCTGCAGCCGCAGCTCGCGCTCGATCCCTTCGAGCTCGCTCCGCTCGCGGCGGTCGTCGAGGCGCAACAGCGTCTGCCCGGCCGCCACCCGGTCGCCCCGCGCGACCGCCACCGCCGCCACCGGACCGGAAGCGGCGGCGAGGACCTCCCGCCGGCCGGCCATCTCGACCACCGCGGGGCCGACCGCGTACTCGTCGACCCGCCCCAGCCACGCGTAGAGCGCCGCCGCGACCGCCGTCGCCGCCAGCACCCAGTAGGCGGCGCGCAGCCAGAACGGGGACCAGCGGAGCGGGTCGGCGCGCAGCGCGTCGCCGCGCTGGTGGTGCGCGAGCGCCTCCCGCCGGAAGAGGTCGTCGCCGGACTCGCCGGCGGTCTCGGGCGGCTCCTCCACGGGAGCCAGATAGGGCGCCACCTGCGCCGCGAGGCGCCCGAGGGCAGCCTGCTCGGCGGCGGAGAACGGCTCGCCGCCCGGGCCGCGGCCGGCGGCCAGCACGGCGACCACGGCGCCGTCGGGACCGGTGACCGGGACGCCCAGGTAGGGGCCGCCGGAGCCGCCCGCCCCGGCGGCGTCCGCGCCGGAGCGGGGATCGCCGGCGCGGTCGAGCGCGAGCGGTGCGCGCCGTGCGAGCACCACCCTCGACGGCGGGGCGAGGCCGCCGGACGCGCCCGCGGCCGGCCCGTTCGGGGCCCGGAGCTCCCCGGCGGGCCCGGCGATCCAGCAGGCGGCGTCCGCGCCGGGGAGCGCCCGTCGGATCGCCTCCGCCGCGAGAGGGGCGGCCGCGGCGGCATCCTCCGCGAGCGCCATGCGCCGCAGCAGATCGAGCGTGTGGCGTGGCGAGAGCGGCGACCCGGCCATCGGTGAGGGGGAGTCCGTGCGCCCCGCCCTGCCCGTGCCCGCCGCCGCGGCCGCCGCCGGCTGCGGCGGCGAGACCGGCGTCCGGGCGCCGCCACCGGTCGCCGCGGCTCCGCCGCCGGCGGCCGCGGTTCCCGAGGAACTCCCCGGCGGCGGGCCGATCGTCTTCGCGGACGGCTGGGTCGGAGTCGCGGTGGCGAGCCAGGAAGTGGTGGTGGCCGCCGAGCTCGACGGCCAGATCCGCGCCCTGGAGGCGGAGGTCGGCGACCGGGTCGACGCCGGCCAGCGGCTGGCGACCGTCGACGCCCGCGAGCTGGACGAGCAGCTCGACCAGGCGCTCGCCTCGCTGGCGGCGCTGCGCGCCGAGCATCGGCGCCAGCAGATCGAGCTCGAGACAGCGCGCGAGCAGTACGAGCGGCGGCTGGGGCACGAGGACCTCTATTCGGCCGAGGAGATCGCCGAGCTCCGGAACCGCCGCGAGGCGGCCGCGGCGGCGCTGGACGCGGCGGCGGCGCGGGTCGACCAGCAACAGGCCGTCCTCGAGCAGTTCAGGGGCCGCATCAAGCGCTCCGACCTGGTGGCGCCGATCGCCGGCACGGTCGCCGAGCGCTACCTGGATCCGGGAGCCCTGGTCCGGCCCGGGACCCCGGTCTTGCGACTGATCGGCGCGCGGGCGCTGACCGCGCGCTTCGCGGTGCCGCCCGACCGGGCGGCGGCCTTGCAAGTGGGACAGCCGATCGAGTTCAGGCTCCGTGAGCCGGCTCTGGCGGTGCCCGGGGTCGTCACTCACGTCGCGCCGGACGTCGACGCGGCGGCCCAGATGGTCTTCGCCGAGGCGAGCCTGAGCGCCGGCGCCAGCGCCGGCGTGAAGCCGGGGACGGTCGGGGCCGTTCGCGTGGCCGGCTAGCGGCTACCCGGTCACCCGCCTCCGCCCGGGCCCGCGCCCGCCACCGCGGGAGGCGAGGCCGTGAGCCGGCCGACCCGGTAGACGCCGTGGTAGCCCGAGTCGTCGTGCTGCGCGTAGAGCTCGACCGCCGCGGCGGCGTCCGCCGGGCCGCTGCCGCCGAGCGACTGCACGCCGCAGCTCGCGGCCTCGGAGCCGGTGCAGAACCAGGCGGTGCCGCCGGCCGACGAGACGTCGAGGGAGGTGATCCGGCCCGCGGCGAGCCGCCGCGTCGCCAGGTAGCCCATCGACTCATGCTCGGCGTCCCACGGCAGGCCGCGCACGACCCGGTTGTGCAGGTTGCCGGTGAGCGCCACGACCATGCCGCGGGGGTGCTCCTCGGCGGCCGCGGTCAGCCGCTCCGCCATCAGCCGATCGCGCTCGACGCCGCTGGTCGTCGTCGCGTCGTCGAGCAAGAGCGCGCCGACCGGCCACTCCGCGGCGCGCAGGGCGCGCAGGCGGTCGAGGAGAGCGAGCTTGGCCCGGCTGCGCCGGCCGTCCTGGTAGCGGTCCTGCCAGAAGGCGCCGGCGAGGAGCGCCGAACGGTCGGTCTCGCCGCCGGCGGAATCGAGGAAGCGCTCGACGCGCTCGCCCTCCTGCCACGGGATCTCCAACGCCACGACCACCGTACGGCCGGCGGCGAGCCCGTGGCACGCGAGGTCGCCGACGAAGGCCGGGCTCTCCGACGTCCCGTGCATCTCGCCCACCAGGACCACCTTCCCGGGTGCGAGCAGCGGCTCGAGTTCGGCGACCGGCGGGCACTCGAGGGCGGCGCCGCCGGCGCCGCCGGTGGCGCAGCCGGAAACGACCAGGGCGAGCGCGGCGATCGCCGCCGGCAAGATCGCGCCGCGGCCGCGGTCCCGGGCGTAGCGCTCGATCCTCGGACGGCGACGTACGAATCGCAGCATTTCGTCCACCGAGGGCATTCTACGAGATCGACGCCGCCCCGATCCCTGTTCCCTTCGGAAACGGCGCGGACGGGCCGGAGGGTCCGGCCCGCGGCCTCAGTGCGGCAGCTCGGCCGCGCGCGGCCGCCGCTCGCCGCCGCCGTCGCCGGCGGCCTCGACCTCGGGGAAGGTCAGCCGGCCCTCGCGAAAGGAGCCGCCGCGTAGCGTGACCGCGAGCGCCTCGCCGAGGTCCTCGACCGGGTGCACCGCGAGGCGCGCGCGCACGTCCTCGGGCAGGTCCTCGAGGTCGGCCTCGTTGGCCTTGGGCAGGACGATCTCGACGATCCCGGCGCGCACCGCGCCGAGCACCTTCTCTTTGACACCGCCGATCGGCAGCACGCGGCCGGAGAGCGTGATCTCGCCGGTCATCGCCACGTCGTGGCGCGCGGGGCGGCCGGACAGGCGCGAGACCAGCGCGGTCGCCATCGTCACGCCGGCCGACGGGCCGTCCTTGGGGATCGCCCCCGCCGGCACGTGGATGTGGAGGTCCTGCTTGAACGCCTTGGGGTCGATGCCCAGGCCGTCGGCGTGCGAGCGGGCGTAGGTGAGGGCGGCGCGCGCCGACTCCTTCATCACGTCGCCGAGCTGGCCGGTCAGGGTCAGCTCCCCCTTGCCCGCCATCTGCGACGCCTCGACGAACATGATGTCGCCGCCGACCGGCGTGTAGTACATGCCGGTGGCGACGCCGACCTGGTCGTTCGGGGCGGCGTGCTCGGGGTGGACCTTGGGGCGGCCGAGCAGGTCGTGCAGGCCGCCGGCGTCGAGGATGAAGCGCTCGACCTCGCGGCCGGCGATCTTCCTCGCCACCTTGCGCGCCACCCGCCCCAGCTCGCGCTCGAGCTGGCGCACGCCGGCCTCGCGGGTGTAGCCGCTGATCAGCGCCGAGAGCGCGTCGGGAGCGAGCTCGAGCTGCTCGGGCGCGAGCGCGTTCTCCGCAAGCTGGCGCGGCAAGAGGTAGCGGCGCGCGATCTCGCGCTTCTCGGCCTCGGTGTAGCCGGCGAACTCGACCACCTCGAGGCGGTCCAGGAGCGGCCCCGGGATGTCCTGGATGAAGTTCGCGGTGGCGATGAACAGCACCTCCGAGAGGTCGAACGGCACGCCCAGGTAGTGGTCGACGAAGGTGTCGTTCTGCGCCGGGTCGAGCACCTCGAGCAGCGCGCTCGCCGGGTTGCCCTGGAACGAGACGCCGAGCTTGTCGACCTCGTCGAGCAGGAACACCGGGTTCTTGGTGCCGGCCTGCTTCATGCCCTGGATGATCCGCCCGGGCATGGCGCCGACGTAGGTGCGGCGGTGGCCGCGGATGTCGGCCTCGTCGCGGGCGCCGCCGAGCGAGATGCGCACGTACTTGCGCCCCATCGCGCGCGCGATCGACTTCGCGATCGAGGTCTTGCCGACGCCGGGCGGGCCGACGAAGAGCAGGATCGGGCCGCGCGCGGCGCGGTCGTCCTCGTTGCCGGCCGCGTCGCCCGCCGCCTCGCCCTCGGCCGGCTCGGCCTGCGCTTCGGCCGGCTTGCCGTTGCCGTCGGCGCCGGCTTGCGCAGCCGGCTGGCCGTTGCCGTTGCCGCCGACCTGGGGAGCCGCCGCCGCACCGGC
>CAZNIX010000056.1:0-15554 GCA_964573125.1 uncultured Thermoanaerobaculia bacterium | reverse complement strand
GCCGCCCGGCCGCGCCCCCGCCATGCGCCGGGGGCGCTCCGCTGGCGACCGCCGGCGGCCGCTCCGGCGCGCCCTGGGGGCCGCCTGCGGGCTGAGCCTGGGGCTGCTGGCGCTGCTCGCCGCCGGCTACGGGATGGAGCGCCGGCGCGTCCTGACCGAGGTGCGCCACGCCGCCCGCGCGGAGGCCGCCGGCGCGGCCCGGCGTTGCGACGGCGTGCTCCGCGGGATCATGGCGGTCAACCGGAGCCTGGTCGACCGGCTCTCGCGCGGCCCGCTGCCCGACGACCGCCTCGACCGGCTCCTCGCGGAAACGGTGGCGGCGAACCCGGGCCTGTTCGGCGCCGCGGTCGCTTACCTGCCCGGCGCCGCGGGTCGCGGCGACGCTCTCTTCGCCCGCTACTACGGGCGGCCGGACGGCCGGGTGCAGCCGATCCCGATCCGTTACGACTACACCGCGCCGGGCGAGCACACGGAGTGGTTCCGCCGCGCCGTCCGCGACGGCCCCGGCTGGCGGGAGCCCCACTTCGCGCGCGCCAGCCGGACCTGGCTGGCGAGCTACACCGCGCCGCTCCACCATCCCGACCCGGCCGGCGGCGAGCCGGCGCTCGCCGGCGTCGTCGTCACCAGCGTCTCGATCCGGGAGTACCGGGCGCTGATCGACGGCCTCGACCTGGGCAAGACCGGCTACGGCTTCCTGCTCAGCGCGCGGGGCGCGTTCGTCGTCCATCCCCGGGAGGGGTGGGTGGGCCGGCGGATCTCCGAGCTCGACGACCCCGAGCTGCGGGCGCTGACCGCACGCGCCCTCGCGCGCGAGGAGGAGACGCTCGAGCACCTCGATCCGGTCACCGGCCAGGCCTCGTGGGTGCTCTCCGAGCGGATCCCCGCGAGCGGCTGGACGCTCGGGGTGGTCTTCATCCGCGACGAGGTCGCCGGCGACGGCCCCGAGCTGCCGCGGCGCCGGGTGGGGCTGATCCTCGCCGCCGTGCTCACCGCCCTCCTGCTCGTGGCGTGGTCGGCGAGCCGCCGTCCCGCGGCCGATCTCCGGCGCCTGTGGCGGCTCTCCTTCGCCCTCTCCCTGGTCTGGCTGGGCGGCACCGTCGCCCTCGTCCACTGGGGCCTGCTCGCCGGCGACGCCGGGGACGGCGAGGCGATCGCCCTGGTCGACCCGTCCGGGGTCGAGCACTTCGTCGCCGGCTGGGCGCTGCGCGCTCCGGGCCGGGAGGCGCCGGTGCGGCTCCCGACCGGGGTCCTCCTCCAATCCCTCTCCTTCGCCGGCGCCACCGAGGTGGCGGTCAAGGGGTACGTCTGGCAGCGCTACGACCGCGAGGCGACCCGCGGCCTGGCGCGGGGCTTCGTGCTCCCCGACGCGGTCGACCTCGCCGTCGGCGAGGCCTACCGCCGCGACGACACGGACGCCGAGGTGTGGGGCTGGACCTTCGAGGGCGTGGTCCGGCAGGACTTCAGCCATCGGCGCTATCCGTTCGACCGCAAGCACGTGCGCATCCGCCTCTGGCCCCGGGATTTCGACCGCAACGTCGTCCTCACGCCGGATCTCGCGGCCTACGGCGGAGGGGGGACGAGCAAGACCACGCTGGCGGCGATGGCGCCGGAGCTGCCGGTGCCGGGCTGGCGCCGGCGCGCCGTCTACTTCTCCTACCGGCTCTACAGCCACGGCACCAGCTTCGGGATCGCCCGCTTCGCGGGCCGGGAAGAGGCGCCGGAGCTCGCGTTCAACGTCGAGCTGGCGCGCGAGGCGATGAGCGAGCTGTTCAACCGCCTGCTGCCGCTCGGGGTGGCGGCGATCCTGCTCTTCGCGCTGCTGGTTTCGACCACCGCCGACCCGGAGAAGAAAGCGCGGCTCGACTTCCGCTTCACCGGCTTCCTGGGCGCGGCCTCCGGCCTCTTCTTCGTCGTCGTGCTCTCCCACGTCCAGCTCCGCCGCGAGCTGCTGCCGGAGGAGCCGATCTACCTGGAGTACTTCTACCTCGCCGTCTACCTGGCCATCCTGCTGACCTCGGTCAACGCCTTCCTGGTGGCGATGAGGCCGGACCTCGCCTGGGTGCGCTGGCGCGACAACCTCATCCCCAAGCTCGCGTTCTGGCCGTTCCTCTCCGCGGTCGGCTTCGGGGCGACCTGGGTCAGCCTCGGCTGAAGCCGGCGCCGGCGCCGGCCACGCCCGAACTTCACATCCCCCGCCCGGTCCCGTCCCTCGAGGTGGAGCGGAGCGCCGGCGATGATCCTCCTCGTGTGCACGGATCACGACCGGCTGATCGAGGAAGCCCGGCGGGCGGCGCGAGCGAAGCCCGAGACCTTCGGCCGGGCCTGCCGAGCGTTCCGCGACCGCGCGCCGCGGCTCGGAGTGGGCGAGGACCTCTTCATCGCCGCCCATGGCGTCTTCGAGGGGGAGGACGGCGGCCCCGCGATCGGCGACCAGGCCTGCGCCCTGGCCGTCAACGCGGAGGAACTCGGCCGGGGGCTCGCGCCCGTGCTCCCGCGCGGCTACCGGGGGAGCGTCTACGTCTCGGCCGGCGAATCGGCGGACCTCGCCCACGGCGCGTTCAGCTTCGCCGAGGTCCTGAAAGCGGAGCTCGCGGCCCGGTGCGGGGCGGCCAGGGTGTTCGGCCGGAAGGACCCGGTCGGCCCCGGCATCCCCGAGCCCACGGCGCCGGGCTGGGAGGAGGCGACCTGAAGGTCGCCGCCGGCCTCCGCCCCCGCGTCCTCGACCGGGGCCCCCCGAAAAACTCGGGCGGCGAGTGCCAGTCTTGCACCTGATCTCCTGGTGTTGTAGTTTGTCAACGTGAGGCGCCGGCATCCGAAGAAGGACGTCGAGGCAGCTCTTCGGGATGCCGAGCAAGAGGGGTGGACCGTGACGCCGACTGCATCGGGTCATCGCTGGGGCGTCGCCCGCTGCGGCGCAGGATGCTCGGTCTCGATTTGGTCCACGCCGCGAAACACGGGCAACCACGCCAAGAGCATCCGCCGGGCAGTCCGCCGCTGTCCTCACGGCGCCTGACCAGAGGTTCCGGCGGTAGGAGAGTTGGAGGTGCCATGCAAGAGCACGAGTTCACGCTGGTCCTCGCCGGCGACCTGGAAGACGACGGGATCCTCGACGCACTCTTCGAGGCCGGGTGCGACGACGCGACCTTTGGGCGGGTCCATGGCGCCGGCTACGCGGACTTCGTCCGCCAGGCGCCGAGCTTCGGCGACGCGGTGCGCTCCGCTATCGAGGCAGTGGAATCGGTACACGGCATCCAAGTTCTGCGGGTCGAGCCGGACGACCTGGTGACCATGAGCGAGGTCGCGAAGCGGCTGGGGCGGAGCCGCGAGAGCGTCCGGCTGCTGGTCACGGGTGCCCGCGGGCGCGGCGACTTCCCACCCCCGGTTTCCCATCTCAAGGCGCGCACCCGACTCTGGCGCTGGTCGGAAGTCGCCGCCTGGGCGAGGCGCCACGACCAGCCGGTCGATCCCCGGGTCGCCTCCACCATCGCCGCGGTCAACGCGGCGCTGGTCCTCCGGCGGACGGTCCCCGAGCTGGCGCCGGCGGAACGCGCCCTCGTCGAATCGCTGGTCTGACCGGGCTGCGACTACGAGCCTTCGGAGGGCCCGTCCTCGGCAGGTAGGCCTGACGCTCGACCTCGACGCGCTGTGGGCCGCGGCGGTCGTGCTATAGAAGCTATAGCCCAAGAATTGCATCACACTGACGAATCAAGTTGTCGTACGCAGCCTCAGTCTTCGCGACGGCATCTTGAAACTCTTCTGGAGAACAATGGCGGGAAGATAGCGCCCCGACAACCTCCAGCGCATCAACGAGCTTTCCTGCTGCATTCCGGATCTTGGGATAGTGACGGATCGGCGATCCGATAACCTTCAGTCTGGTAATGTCATGGTCGCTGCCGCCGCGCTCAAAGTTTGTGAAAAGCTCGACGGCATGGCCAGCCTTAGCCTTGAGTTCTAGGATCTGGTTACGGTCCATCATCGGAATGGTCCGCTTCTCTCGCGCCGCCTGTAATAGCTGTTCCGCGTCTTGCCGTGCTCGTTCAGCCGCCAGAAGTTTGTCTTCTGTGTCGGCGATCTGCTGCTCTAGAATCCTCATCCGCGCAGTGGATGCGGTCGAAATCCGCTCGGCTTCTGCCCGGTCAGCCTCGGCCTTCAGTGCCTGTTCCTGCGCATTCTGGCGTAGCCGAATAGATCTGAGCACCTGAATGGCAATCACGAGGAACGCAACACACCACGAGGCAACGAGAAGGAGCGGGCTATCCCACAGGAAGACGATGACCGAGGCTGCAAGCAGGACAACTGCCAGCAGTCTTGAGATGGCCTCTCCCGAGCGGCCCAACTTTGGCAGAATGCTAGGGACGAAGTTCGCGCCAATTCCGGCGAGAGCAAGGCCCAGGCTGATGCGGTCCGATGGTGCCATCGGCATACGGTCCTCATGGGCTCCAACGGGGGAGTCTACAGCCTTGCCACGACTGTCCCGGGCTGTTCCGGTAACAGCCCGCGTCGGGTGCCGGGGGAGGGTCGGCCCGGAGCCGTGCCGGCCGGTCACCGCCCACCCCCGGAGGGGCACCCAGGGACGAGCCGGCCAGAGTCACGGCCGCCACCCTCACCCTTCCGCCGCCCCCGCCGGTCCCCGACCCCCGGCCGCCCCAGGCGGGCGCCACGAGGAGTTAGGACACGACCTCGTCCAGGTCCACGGCTCAGGGTCTCGTCGTTGGGCCGCGCCCTGACCGCAGGAAGTCGCCCTTACCGCCGCACCACCCGCACCCCCCGCCGCGCCGACAGCCCCGCCTCGTCCATTACCACCACCTCGTGCTCCCCGGTCGTCGGGCGCCACCAGACCCGCTCCTGCGCCGGCGCCGAGCCGAGCCATTCGCCGTCGACGAACCACGAGAGCGTCGCCCCGGAGCGGCGGCTGTCGGCGTCGAGGGGGACGAGCTGGCGGTCCGGTGAGACGCCGGCGAGGAGCACCAGCACCTGGCCGGGCGGCGGGGAGAGGATGACCGGGGGGCGGGCCGGGCCGGCGGGGGTGCACTCGGGGGCGAGCGCCGGGGGGCCGGCGAGGAGGCGGTGGCGGTCGCCGAGCCAGCGCTCGACGGCCGTGGGCCAGACGACGAACGAGCGCGCCGCCCAGCGGCGGCCGGCGCGGCAGCTCGCGTTGAGCGCGAGGCCGCGGTCGAGGTCGAGGTCGACCGCGACGTGGTAGGGGCAGCGGGCGGTCGGGACGTGCTCGCGGCGGGCGAGGACGGTGCGGCGGCCGTCGCACGCCGGGCCGGGGAGGTAGCCGGAGTAGGCGCAGACCTCGATCGGCTTGAGGTCGGCCGGGGGCCCGCCGCGGAGCGGCGCCTTGGGGCTCGGGTCGAGCGCCTGGAGGAGGTCGAAGAGGAGCGGGCCGGCGGCGTCGGCGCCCACCAGGTCGGCGCTCGGGCGGTTGTCGACGTTGCCGAGCCAGACGACCGCGGTGTACCGAGCGCCGGAGCCGGCGGCCCAGGCGTCGCGGCGGCCGTAGCTCGTGCCGGTCTTCCAGTGGATGTGCGGCGGCGTGCCCGAGAAGCGCCGCCGCTCGGGGAAGTCGGGGCGGTCGCGCCGGGCGAGGATGCGCCGCGTCAGGTAGGCGGCGCCGGCGGAGAGCAGGGGGACGGCAAGGGGCGCGTCGCCGCCGGCGAGCAGCTCGGGGCGGCGCGCGCGGCCGTCGTCGGCGAGCGCGGCATAGAGGCCCGCCAGCTCGAGCGGCGTCACCTCGGCGCCGCCGACCGCGGCGGCGAGGCCGTACCAGCCGGGATCGGGGCGCAGGCCGGTGGCGCCGGCGGCGCGCAGCGCGGCGACGAAGCGGTCGACGCCGACGTCCGAGAGCAGATGCACGAACGGCACGTTGAGCGAGACCGAGAGGGCGTCCGAGAGCGTGGTCAGGCCGTTGAAGTCGCCGTCGTAGTTGCCGGGGCGGTAGCCGCCCCAGGACGAGGGGACGTCGGGCACCAGGTGGAGCGGAAGCGCCAGGCCGTCGTCGACCGCGAGCGCGAAGATGAACGGCTTGAGCGCCGAGCCCGGGGAGCGCGCGACGTCGAAGGCCGGGATCTGGCCGCCGTGGTCGAGATCGAAGAAGTCGGGGCCGCCGACCAGCGCGCGCACCTCGCCGGTCGCGTGCTCGACGACGACGACCGCGCCGTTGTGGATGCCGAGGCGCGCCAGGTCGGGCGCGGCGGCGCCGAGGACGCGCTCGGCGAGGCGCTGGCTGCCGCGGTCGAGGTGAGTCGGGATCACCCGCGCCTCGGGCCGCCGCGCGCGCGCCCAGAACGCGGCGTGCGGAGCCTCGCGCGGGAGCGGCCGCAGCGCGGCCGGCACCGGCATCGCGCGGATCTGCGCGAGGAACGCCTCGGCGCCGAGGTCGGGGGGCGGGGCGAACACCCCCTCGTCGGCGAGGTAGGCCGCGATCTCGTCGCGTGCCTGGCGCAGGCGCTCCTCGTTCTCCGGGGTCGGGAAGCGCTGGACCGGCCGCTGCGGCACCGCGAGCAGCACCGCGATCTCGTCCGCCGACAGGTCGTCGGCCCCGTGCCCGAAGTAGGCGAGCGCCGCCGCCTGCACCCCCTCGACGTTGCGCCCATACGGCGCGAACGTCAGCCAGGCGCCGAGGATCTCGTCCTTCGACATCCTCAGCTCGAGCTGGACCGCGCGCAGCGCCTCGATCGCCTTCGAGCCGAGGCGGCGCGGCCTCGGCTCGAGGAGGCGCACCACCTGCATGGTCAGCGTCGACGCCCCGGACACCACCCGGCCGTGCCGCAGGTTGAGCCACGCCGAGCGAACCACTGCGATCGGATCCACCCCGCCGTGCCGGTAGAACCGCTTGTCCTCGAACCGCAGCAGCGCCGCGACCAGGTCGGGATCGACCTCCTCCGGCAGCACCGCGACCCGGTAGCGGTCGTCCGCCGATAGGAACACGTGCGCCGGACGGCCGTCCTGCCACGTCACGACCGTCGAGGCCGGGGCCGACAACCGTGCCGGCAACGGGATCGACCAGGCGAGCACGAGGACGATCCCCGCGGCGAGCAGCAGCCCCGCCGTGCCCCGGAGCAGCCAGCGGCGCGCCTGTCGCCTCACGGGCTCGCCCACGGCGCCAGCACCGAAGTCCGCCCCGCGAGCGACTGCGCCCACAGGCGCGGGTCGTACATCGCCTCGAGCGTCGCCGCCGGCACCGTGAACTCGCCGGCGCTGGTCGCGCGCACGGCGTAGACCAGGGTCCGGCTCTGGCCCGCCTCGAGGTGGCCGAAGACCTCGATCCGGTCGTCGCGCACGTCCATGTGGTCGGGGCTCCAGAGCCCCTCCTCGTCGATCCACTCCGGGCGCAGTCCGCGGCCGAGGCGGGGGTTCTCGATCTCCCAGCCGGCGGGCACGCGGTCGACCAGCGCGAGGTTGCCGACGCGCTCGCCGGTGACGTTGCGCACTTGCAGCTCGACGAACAGCAGCTCGCCGAGCACGATCGCGGCGCCGTCGGCGGCGATCTCGTCGCCGGCCGCGGTCACGTAGCGGCGCACCACGCCGAGCCCGGAGCCGCTCCCCGGCCGCCGCGAGGGGACGGTCGGCACCCCCTCGCCGGCGACGATCGCCCACAGCGTCCCGGCGTCCTTCTCCGGCACCTCGAGCACCACCTCGCCGCGCTCGCTCGCGCGCGGCACCTCGAACGTGCGGTCGCCGGCCGGCCGCCCGGGCGGGTTCTCGACCGCCGGCCACACCTTGCCGCCGACCCGGAGCACCGGCGGCTTGACGTCGCGCGCCGGCTCGCGCAGGAAGCGGCCGAGGCCGGTCAGGCCCCAGACCAGCTCCTGGGTGGTGAACCAGTACGAGCCGCGGCCGCGCAGCCCCTCGGCGACGACGTCGGCGAGCGGCTGGGCGCCCTCGCGCCCGAAGAGGTCGAGGTAGGAGGCGAGCACGAAGCCGCGGCGGCGGCGGTCGGAGTAGAAGGTCCAGCCGGTCGAGCGCTCCTCGGCGAGCGACCCCAGCTCGGGGCGGCGCAGGTCGCGCTCGTAGCGGTGGTCGCCGGCGAGGTAGAGCGCGGCCTTGAGCATCCACTCGTGCTCCGCCCGCTCGCCGCGCGCGGGCGACGGCAGCTCGTCGATCAGCCGCTGGAGGCGCGCCTTGCGCGCCCGCCCGGCGAGCGCGAGCACGTAGTGCATGTACGGCTCGGCGTTCTTCGAGTACCACTCGTACTGGTCGCCCGCCTGACCCTGCTCGTAGTAGGAGGCGATCCGCCCCTCCATCCACTCGAGCGCGTCGTCGAGCCGGCTCTGGGACACGACGTAGCCGGCCTTCTGGGCGTCGAGCAGGAGGTGAGTGGCGTTGGCGGTCGACCACCAGGCGGGCTCGGTGCCGCCCGGCCAGTAGGCGAAGCCGCCGCTCGGGGTCTGCATCGAGAAGATGCGCTCGATGCCGGCGCGCACCATGTCCTCGATCGCGGCCTCGCTGACCGCCTTGGGATCGACCGCGCGCACGAAGGGGCCGAGCACGAGCAGCGGCCGCGTGACCGACACCGTCTGCTCGATGCAGCCGTAGGGGTAGCGGATCAGGTACGAGGCGTGGTCGAAGACGTCGGCGTACGCGTTGGCGGTGACCCAGATCGTGGTCCGCTCGGTGGTCGGGAGCCACTCGCCGAGCGCCGGGGCGAGGTCGTTGGCGCCGGCGGCAAGCTCGACCCGCTTGAGCCGCCGCTCGACCGGCGCCGCCGGCACCAGCGGCAGGTCGTGGCCCTCGCTGACCGTGACGTCGTCCGCGACCGCCCGGACCTCGAAGCGGGCGGCGCCGGTCGCCTCGGTGGCGTGGAGCGGGAAGACCGCGAGGCCGCTCGCGCCGTCGGCGAGCGTGAGCCGCTGGCTCGGCTTCCCCTCGAGGCGGACCGGCGAATCGCCGCCCCCGAGCGCGGCGATCGTCGCGCTGACCTCGACCTCGCGCCGCGCCCCCGAGAGGTTGGTGACCAGGACCGGCACCTCGACCTCGTCGTCGAACGCGAGCACCCGCGGCACCGTCGCCTGGACCACGATCGGGTCGGCGACCGTCACCCGCGCCTCGGCGCGGCCCATCTTCTTCGCGCTCGCGGTCACCGCCATCACCCGCAGCTCGCCGCGGTAGGGCGGCAGCTCGAACGGCACCGTCAGCTCGCCGCTCGCCGGCACCTCGACCAGGCCCGACCAGAGCGCGACCGGCTTGACCGGCTGCACCCGGCCGAGCTGCTCGCCCTCGTCGCCGCCGGTCGCGGCGTTGCTGCCGGCCGCGGGCGCGAGCCGCGTCCAGCCGATGGTTTCGAAGGTCTCGACCCCGAGTACCCTGCGGGCGAAGATCGCGGCGAAGGGGTCGGGGGTGGCGAAGCGGGTGAGCGAGAGCACGCCTTCATCGACTACGGCGACGGTCGCCCAGGTCGGGCCGTTGCGCTGTGCCCTCTCCTGCGCGCCCAGGTCGAGCCGGACCGCGAGCGTGCTCTGCGAGCGCACCTTCGCCGGCACCTCGAGCGCCACTCCCTGGGTGAACGCGGCCGGCTCGACCCGCGCCGAGACCACGCCGTAGGCGCGGTCGGGCGCGAACGCCTCGGCCGAGTCGAGGTGCGGGTCCTTGAGCACGAGCGCCGAGACGTAGACGTTGGGGACGAACGCGTCGAGCCGGAAGCGCCAGGCGACCGGCCCGGGCTCGACGTTCAGCCACGCGGTCTCGACCATGCGGTCGGTCTCGACCGCGAGCAGCGCCCGGCCGCGGTAGGGGGCCTCGAAACCGACCGTGACCCGCTCGCCGGCGCGGATCGTCTCCGGCACCTCGAGCGCGAGCCAGCTCGGGCGGTCGGGCTTCGGCGTCTGGTCGACCTGGGTCTCCCACGGCGCCCACCAGTAGCCGCCGCCGTCGCCCGCGATCTCGAGATCGGTGCGCGCGCGCGTGCCGGCGGCGCGCACCCGCACCACCCACGCCTCGGCGGCGCCGCGCGGCTCCCAGGTGAAGCCGAAGCTCCCGCCCAGGGCGCGCAGGGAGCGCCGCTGGCTCGGCACGCTGCGGCGATAGAGCTGATAGGTGTCGTAGCCGAGCGCCTCGTCGAACGCCCACAGGTGCTGGCTCTCGACGGCGAGGATCTCGATCTCGAGGTCGCGCGCGGCGGCGACCGGCTGGCCCTGCCAGTCGACGATCATCCCGCGCACCTCGACGGTGTCGCCCTCGCGCGCCTTCTTGGCGCCGCTCGAGAGCCCGATGTAGAACGACTCCGGGTGGACCGCGGCGGTCGCGGTGCCGACCGTGGTGCGGCCCGAGCCCGACTCGAAGACCGCGGCGCGGGCGAGCAGCGTCGCCGGGCCGGCGAAGCCGCCGGCGTCCTCGCCGCCCGCGCACGCCAGCTTCGCTTTCCCCTCGGCGTCGAGCGCGCCGGTGACGGTGCCGAGGGTGAGCGGCTTGCCCCGCTCCTCGCCCGTCCACACGCCGTAGTGCAGCTCCGCGTTCTCGCGCGGCGCGAACGTCCCCGGCTGGAGCTCGCACGACAGCTCGACCCGGTGGTCGGCGGGCACGCCGCCGAAGAGGTAGCGGGCGGCGACCTCGACCCCGAGCGGATCGCCGAGCCGGAACGACGGCGCCTCGGCCTTCGCGTCCACCTTGAGCCGCTCGGGGACGAACTCCTCGACCTGGAAGTGGGCGGCGCCGACCTGGCGGTCGCCGACCTCGAGCCGCGCCTCGTAGCGGCCGGTGACCGCGAACGCGGCGAACCCCTGGTCGTGCGCCGCCATGCCGGCGGCGTTGGTGGCCAGGGTCTGCTGGGAGAGGAGCGTGCCGCGGGGGTCGATCAGCTTGAGCACCGCCGGGAGGCCCGCCGGCGGCGCCACGTCGTCGGCGCCGCGGACGATCGCCGCGAGGTGCGCGGTCTCGCCCGGGCGGTAGACCCCGCGGTCGGTGTAGAGCGCGGCGCGGTACGGTTTTTCGGCCCCCCACGGCTCGCCGGCGATCCGGGTCTCCTGGACGTCGACGCGCAGGTCGGCGAAGCGCAGGTAGGTCAAGTCGCGGCCGCTCTCGGCGATCAGCGCGAACGGCGCCGTGGGGTCGACCCCCGGCGCCGGCACCGGGATGCGGCAGCCGCCCTCGCCGGCGGTGCGGCAGCTCCCGACCGCCGTGCCGCTCGGCTTGACCAGCCGCACGTCGATCCCGCGCACCGGCGCGAGCGAGCGGCTGTCGACCACCCAGACCGCGATCTCCTCGCCCTGCGGCGTCTGCTCGCTCACGCCCGCGCGCTTGACGACGAGCTGGAGGTCGGTGAGCAGAAGCCGCGCGGTCGCGTTGGTGCCCGAGCCGGCCAGGGTCAGCTCGAGCAGGCCGCGGGTGTCGGCGGGCAGGAGCGCGGCGACGTCGACGAACGAGGTCGTCAGCTCGTCGGGCCCGCCCTCGACCTCGAACTCGTGCTCGAGGACGAGGTCGCTCGTGCGCTCGCTGGCGGTCTCGTCGTCGTCGCTCATCCAGAACGCGAGGTTCGCCGGGGGCACCCGGCGCACGTAGAGCGTCAGGCGGTTGGCGTTGAGGTGGCGCACGGCGAGCGAGCGCCACGCCGAGCGCGGCAGGTAGCGGCCGCCGCCGGCGAACGCGACCCGGGCGGCGCGCGCGGGGATCGCGATGTCGCGCTCCCACTCCTCGGCGAGCACGCCGCCGTCGCGGGTGATGAGGCCGGAGGCGAGGCGAACCGCGTAGGTGCCGCGCTCGAAATCGCCGAAGATGCGGAAGCCGCCGCTCGCCTCGGCGACCGTGAACGGGATCGGCGGGTCGATCGAGATGTGCTCCCGGGCGGAGTCCTCGCGCGGCACGCAGCGGGTCGAGATCCGGCCATAGGACTCGCCGTGCTCGCGCGACCAGTACCAGCGCTCGGCCTCGACCGCGTCGTCGTCGCAGACCACGTCGAGGTGGTAGCCGCTGCCGCCCTCGGTCGGCCGGACCGCCTTGATCGAGAGGCGCGAGCCGGTGGGGATCTCGACCGACGCCTGCGCCGCGCCGGCGCGCAGGTCGGGCTCGCCGCGGGCGGCGACGCCGGCCGCCAGCTCGAGGTCGATCGTCGAGCCGCCGCGCACCCCCTCGACGGTGGCGCGGACGGCGCCCCCCTCGCCCTCGCTCCACGCGACCTGGGGCTGGCGCCGCCAGCTTCCTGCGGTGAGCACGGACAGGCGGGCGCGCCGGCGCACGTCGTCGAGCTCGGGCGGCGCCGAGAACTGCAGGTCCAGCTCGGCGCGCCGGCGCGCGTCGTCGAAGCCGGCGAGCGCCAGGCGCAGGAAGTCGAACTCCGGCATCTCGAAGCTCGCGACCCAGGGGTTGGGGAGCGGCGCCTTGACCACGCCGGCCGCGGTCTCGACCGCCTCGAGCACGACCTTGATCTTCGACCCGGGCGGGAACCCGTCGCGCGGGCGGAAGCCGAGCGCGGAGGCGCTGCGCACGATCAGCTCCCCCTCGACCGGCGGCTCGAGCCGGAGCACCGTCCCCTCGGGCGCCGGCTTGCCCACTTGGTCGGGATCGACGACCGGCCGCGCCAGCTCGACCACGATCTCCGTCGGCACCCGCCCGAGCCCGCCGAGCGGCCGGATCCGCGGCGCCAGCTCCGCGGCGGTCCACAGCTCGACGACGCCCGCCTCGGCGTCGGCGTCGGCGGCTTCCTCGGCGGGTGGGGGTTCCTCGGGCTCGTCGGGACCGCACCCGCCGGCGAGGGCGAGCGCGAGAACCAGCGCGAGAGCGAGGACGAGGGCGGGGGCGAGGGCGAGCGAGGCGAGACGGCGGCGGCTCATGGGCGACCTCCTCGGCGCGCGATCCTACTGCCGGGCGCATCTTCCCTGCCGGCGTGGCCACCGGTGGGGCGGGGGGAGGGCCGGGGCGTGGAGAAGCGTGGCGGAGCTGCCACGGTTCTCGCCCTATGATGACCGATGCGCACGCGGATGGCGCGGGAACCGAGCCGCCGCGAGCCCCAGCGAATGAAGGAAGCAAACATGGACAAGGTGAGCCTCGAGCGGAAGCTGGCCTCGTTCGCCGAGACCTGGGTGCCGAAGGTCGTCGGGGAGCTGAACGGCCAGTACGTCAAGGTCGTCAAGTGCGACGGCGAGTACGTGTGGCATCACCACGCGGACGAGGACGAGCTGTTCCTGGTGGTGAGCGGGCGGCTCGACATCCGGCTGCGGGAGCGGACGGTCGAGCTGGGGCCCGGGGAGTTGTTCATCGTGCCGCGCGGGGTGGAGCACCAGCCGGTCGCCCACGGCCTGGCGGAGATCCTGCTCTTCGAGCCGAAGGCGACGCGCAACACCGGCAACGTCGATCACGGCTACACGATCGAGGCGGAGGACCTCGAGCGGATCTGAGCGGCGATCGCCGATGCGAAATCGGACTCGGGAGCGTCCCGATCCGGCACGGCGTTAATCGTTCCGCATCAGTCGCTTAGAGGATTTCATGCCGTCTTTTGTCCCGCGGACCGTCCCGGCGTGGGCGGTGCCGGGGACTGCACCACGGTCGTGTCTCCTGAAGAGGACGGTCGGCTCGGGCAAGGCTAGCCCTTCGATGGCCGCCGGGCGCCGCCCTCGGCGTCGGTTGTGGCTTGTAAGTCACTGACGGCAAAGTCGATTCGCGGTCGGAGAGGACTCGCGGCAGCGCGGGACTCGGCCGGAGCCGCACGTCCGGCACGCCGGTTGCTCTGGTCCTCTTCCACGAACGACGCCGAGGCGGCGGCCGCCGCGGCGAATCGCGTGCCGCGTGCCGCCGTTCTCGTGGACGCGATACCAACAAGCAAGCCCAAGGAGATCTCCCAGCCATGAACAGAATCCTTCGCATTACGGCCCTCGCCGCGGGGGCGGTGGCGCTCGCGCTGCCGCTCGCGGCCCAGCCGGCCGGCGAGCCGCCCCTTGCCGACTCGGAGCAGCCCGCCGCCTTCGGCGAGACGATCGACGTCCGGGTGGTCAACGTCGAGGTGGTGGTCACCGACCGGCAGGGCAACCGGGTCAGCGGGCTCAAGCCCGAGGACCTCGTCCTCACCGTCGACGGCGAGGAGACGCCGATCGACTACTTCACCGAGGTGCGCGGCGGCGTAGCCGTGGCGCCCGCGGGCGACCGCGAGCCGGTGGTGGCGGGGGTGTCCGCGCTCGCGCCCGGCGAGCCGGTGGGCACCAGCTACCTGGTCTACGTCGACGACTGGTTCCCGATCGAGCGCGACCGCAACCACGTGCTGCGCGAGCTGGTCGACGACTTGCCGAATCTCGGCCCCGGCGACCGCATGGCCGTGGTCGCGTTCGACGGCACGCGGGTCGAGATGCTGACCTCGTGGACCGACTCGCCGCGCGAGCTCGAGCGGGCGCTCGCGCTGGCGATGGAGCGGCCGGCCCACGGGCTCGAGCGCATCCTGAAGGAGCGCGAGCGCGGTTTCGACCAGACGACGCTCGAGGCGCGGCGGCTGCCCAACTGGCTCTCGACCACCGAGCGGGCGACGGCCGAGATGCTCCAGGATCGCGTCGGGCGCGCGGTGAGCGCCGCGGCGGCGACGCTGCGCGGCTTCGCCCGGCCGCCGGGCCGCAAGGTGATGCTGCTGCTCTCCGGCGGCTGGCCCTACTCGCCGACGGCCTACGTGGTCGACGACCCGCTGCGGCCGTACGTCGCCTACGAGTACGCCGCGGAGGCCCGTCTCTACTCGCCGCTGACCGACACCGCGAACCTGCTCGGGTACACGCTCTACCCGGTCGACGTGCCGGGGCTCAGCGGGGTCTTCCCGGTCGATTCGGTCGGCGGTTTCGACCCCGTGCTCGGCGCCGCGACGCCGACCGGCTCCGAGGCCTCTCCCCTCGACGTGAGCTACGAGCAGGAGCGTCAGCTCCACGACACCCTCACGGTGCTCGCCCATGAGACCGGCGGCCGGCCGCTGGTCAACGCCGGCCGCAACGACGCGCTCGCCCGGGTCGCCGCCGACACCCGCTCCTACTACTGGATCGGCTTCACCCCCGAGCGCGTGGGCGACGACGCGTTCCACGACATCCGGGTCAAGGCGGTCGGCCTCGGGCTCAGGGCGCGCACGCGCGAGGGCTTCCGCGACCTCTCGCGCGAGGTCGAGAACGACATGGCGGTCGAGAGCGCGCTGCTCTTCGGCGACGCCCCGACCGGCGACCGGCTGGCGATCGCCGTCGGCGCGCCCGAGCGCGACGGCCGGCGCTTCATCGAGGTGCCGGTGACGCTCGCGA
The DNA here is from genome assembly GCA_964573125.1 of uncultured Thermoanaerobaculia bacterium. Lineage (GTDB taxonomy): Bacteria > Acidobacteriota > Thermoanaerobaculia > Multivoradales > JBCCEF01 > CAVSQV01. The sequence continues at coordinate 363 of CAZNIX010000056.1, read as the reverse complement.
TCCCGGTCGACGCGGTCGCGCTGCTGCCCGAAGGCGGCGAGCTGGTCGCCCGCTTCGAGCTGCGGGTGGTCGCGATGGACGAGCGCGAGCGGCTGTCGGACGTGCCGACGGTGCCGGTCGAGCTGCGCTTCGCCGAGGCGCCGGCGGCCGGCGGCGCGGTCTCCTACGAGACCCGCCTGCGCCTGCGCAACCAGGCGCACGACCTGGTGGTCGCGCTCCACGACCCGGTCTCGGGCGCCAACCTGATGAGCCGCCTCGAGATCGCCCCGCCCGCCCGTTGACGCTCGGCTCGGCCGCGGGGAACGCCCCGGGGTCCGCGGCGCCACCCTCCGCGCCGCGGGCCCCGGGGCGGCGGTCCGCTCG
>CAZNIX010000055.1:13848-15601 GCA_964573125.1 uncultured Thermoanaerobaculia bacterium | reverse complement strand
GCCGCGCCCGCGGCGGTCGCCGCCGAGGCCGCGGCGACCGCCGACGAGGCCGCCCGCACCACGGTCGCGCTCGAGGTCCACGACCTGACCGTCGCCTACCGCACCCAGCCGGTGCTGTGGGACGTCGACCTCGCGCTCCCCGCCGGCCAACTGATCGCGATCGTCGGCCCCAACGGCGCCGGCAAGTCGACCCTGCTCAAGGCGGTGCTCGGGCTGGTCAGGCCGGTCACCGGCTGGGTCAAGGTGTTCGACGCCCCCTACCACCGGCGCCGCTCCTGGGTCGGCTACGTGCCGCAGCGCGAGAGCGTGGACTGGGACTTCCCGACCAGCGCCCTCGACGTCGTCACCATGGGCCTCTACGGCCGGATCGGCTGGCTCCGGCGGCCGCGCCGCGCCCACCGCGAGACCGCGCTCGCCTGCCTCGACCAGGTCGGCATCCGCCACCTCGCCGGCCGTCAGATCAGCCAGCTCTCGGGCGGCCAGCAGCAGCGGGTGTTCCTCGCCCGCGCGCTCGCCCAGGACGCGCGGCTGTACCTGATGGACGAGCCGTTCGCCGGCGTCGACGCCACCACCGAGCGCGCCATCCTCACCCTGCTCAAGGAGCTGCGCGCGCGCGGGCGGACCGTGGTCGCGGTCCACCACGATCTCCAGACGGTCGCCGAGTACTTCGACCACGTGGTGCTGCTCAACATGCGCCTGGTCGCCTCCGGGCCGGTCGAGACCACGTTCACCCCCGACAACCTCCAGCGCACCTACGGCGGCCGGCTGACCGTGCTCACCCAGGCCGCCGAGGCCCTGCTGCGCCGGCCGAGCGTCGATCGCGTGTGACATGGAGCTGAGCTTCACCGCGCGCAACGTGCTCGCCGGCGCCGCCCTCCTCGGGGTGGTCGGCGGCGTGCTCGGCAGCTTCGCGCTCTTGAGGCGCCAGAGCCTGCTCGGCGACGCCCTCGCTCACGCCGCGCTGCCCGGGGTCTGCCTCGGCTACCTGATCGCCGGCGCCAAGTCGCCGCTGCCGCTGTTCGCCGGCGCGCTCGTCGCCGGCCTGGTCGGGGCGCTCGCGATCCTCGCCACCGTGCGCTGGAGCCGGGTCAAGGAGGACTCCGCGATCGGCATCGTGCTGTCGGTGTTCTTCGGCCTCGGCATCGTGCTGCTGACCTCCATCCAGAAGCTCCCGGCGGGCAACCAGAGCGGGCTCGACAAGTACCTGTTCGGCCAGGCCGCGACCCTGGGCACCGACGACGTCCGGCTCGCGGCCTGGCTCTCGGCGGCGGTGCTGGCGGCGGTCGCGCTCGGCTACAAGGAGCTCAAGCTGCTCAGCTTCGACCGCGCGTTCGCGGCCAGCCTCGGCCTGCCCGTGCGCACGGCCGAGGTGGCGCTGACCCTGCTCCTGGTGGTGGCGGTGGTCATCGGCCTGCGCACGGTCGGGGTGGTGCTGATCGTCGCCACGCTGATCACCCCCGCCGCCGCCGCCCGCCAGTGGACCGACCGGCTGGGGTGGATGGTGGTGCTCGCCGCCGCGATCGGCGCCGCCGCCGGCGTCGCCGGCGCGCTCGCCAGCGCCACCGTGCCGCGGCTGCCGACCGGCCCGGCGATCGTGCTCGCGGCGAGCGCGGTGCTGGTGGTCTCGCTGCTCTTCGCGCCCCGCCGGGGGCTGGCATGGGCGAAGCTGCGCGAGCGGCGGGTGGCGGCGCGCATCCGGCGCGAGAACCTGCTCAAGGACCTCTACCGGCTCGGCGAGGCGGGCGGCGGCTGG
>CAZNIX010000055.1:537-13838 GCA_964573125.1 uncultured Thermoanaerobaculia bacterium | reverse complement strand
CCACGTCGGCGCGGCTCGAGGCGATAGCGCGCGAGCTCGATATTCCGGCGCCGCTCTTGATGGGGGGGCGCGGCCAGACCGCGCGCGAGCTGTCCCGCAGCGCCCGGCCGCTGGTCCAGCGCGGGCTGCTCGAGCGCGCCGGCGACGCCCTGCGGCTGACCGCGCGCGGGCGGGAGGAGGCGGCGCGGGTGGTCCGCGGCCACCGGCTGTGGGAGCTCTATCTCACCCGCCGGCTGGAGCTCGCGCGCGACCACGTCCACCGCGACGCCGAGGCGATGGAGCACGCGCTCACCGACCAGGCGCTCGCCGACCTCGAGCGCCAGCTCGGCTACCCGACGGTCGACCCCCACGGGCGGCCGATCCCGCCGCCGCCCGGCGGGCACCCGGCGGCCGCGGCCGGGGAGGCGCGGTGAGCGCGCTCGGGCCGACCGCGGTCGTGCTCGTCGTCGGCTCGCTGGTGGCCGCGAGCTGCGCGCTGGTCGGGAGCTTCCTGGTCCTCCGCAAGATGGCGCTGATGGGCGACGCGATCAGCCACGCGGTCTTGCCCGGGATCGCGATCGCGTTCTTCCTCTCCGGCAGCCGGACGCCGCTGCCGATGGTGCTCGGCGCCGGCGCCCTCGGGGTCGCGACCGTGTTCCTGGTCGAGCTCGCCCACCGCAGCGGCCGGCTCAAGGAGGACGCCTCGATCGGGGTCGTGTTCCCGGCCCTGTTCTCGGTCGGGGTGATCCTGGTCAGCCGCTACGCGGCCCAGGTCGACCTCGACCTCGACTGCGTGCTCTACGGCGAGATCGCCTACACGCCGTGGGACCTGCTGCTCGTCGGCGAGCGCTCGCTCGGCCCCAAGGCGCTGTGGGTGACCGGCGGGGCGCTCGCCGCCAACCTGCTGCTCGTCGGCCTCGCCTACAAGGAGCTCAAGCTCACCACCTTCGACCCCGAGCTGGCGGCCGCGCTCGGCTTCTCGCCGGTGGTCCTCCACTACCTGCTGATGAGCGCGGTGTCGGTGACCGTGGTGACGTCGTTCGAGTCGGTGGGGGCGATCCTGGTGGTGGCGATGCTGGTGGTGCCGCCGGCCGCCGCCTACCTGCTGACCGACCGGCTGGGCCGGATGCTGGCGCTGGCGGTCGCCTGCGGCGTCGCCTCGGCGCTCGGCGGCTACTGGCTGGCGCGCTGGTGGGACGCCTCGATCGCCGGCGCGATGGCGGTGGTCGCCGGCGCGCTGTTCGCGCTCGCGCTGCTGTTCTCGCCCGCGCACGGCCTGCTCGCCCGCACGCTCGCCCACCGCCGCCTCGGCGGCCGGCTGGCCGACCAGCTCGTCCTCCTCCACCTCGGCTCGGCCGGCCGCGCGCAGGCACCGGCGGCGCTCCGCCGCCGCTTCGCCTGGAGCGCCGCCCGCCTGGCCCGCGTCCTCCGCCGCCTCGAGTCCGCCGGCTGGGTCGAGCGCCTCCCCGCCGGCCTCGCCCTGACCGCCGCCGGCGCCGCCGCCCTCCAACAGACCGGCAGTCACCAGCTCGCCCATCCCCCGACCTGATTCGTCGTCCCCACGACACCGACGCGAACAGGCACGGAGGGCCGGGTCGTGAGGCCCCCGGCCGGGGACCTCAGACGCCGCGCCAACTCAGGAAGAGTGGAAAGCGAGACCGGCACCGCGCGGCGGCTGAGGAGGCGCGCGCCATCCACCCCGGCAATCTGGAAGCGCGCGCCGGTTTCCGGCCGGGGGCCTCACGACCCGGCCCGGTGACCCGGAGTGCTTCACGCCGGTCCCCGGCCGGAAAGCTCAAGACCCGGCCCGGCGGTCGCCTTGTGCGACCGCCTGGGCGTGGTGCTCCTTGGGGGCGAGGACCATGTTCATCGTCCGGCCCTCCATCCCCCTGGTCCGGAACTCCACGGTGCCGATGTCCGCCAGCTCCGAGGCCACGCGGTCGAGGATCTCCTGCCCCAGCTCCGGCCGCCGGAGCTGCCGGTAACGGAAGAACACCGTCACCTTGACCTTGTTGCCCTTGGCCAGGAACTGTCGCGCCTTCTCGGTCTTGCGGTCGCGGTCGTGGGCGTCGATGGTCGGGCGGTACTTGACCTCCTTGATCTCGATCGTGTGGGTCTTCTTGCGCGCCTCGCGCTCCCGCTTCTGCTTCTCGTAGCGCACCTTCCCCCAGTCGAGGATGCGCACCACGGGCGGGTCGGCCTCGGCGCCGACCTCGACCAGGTCGAGGCCTTGCTCCTCCGCCCGCCGGCGCGCCTCCTCGATCGGGACGATCCCGACCTGGCTGCCGTCGCTCTCGATCAGGCGCACCGGGCTCTTGCGGATCTGATGGTTGATTCGGGGTCCTCTGGGCTTGGTGATCTCCGGGTCTCCTTATCGGGTCGTTCACAGGTCGGCGCGCACCGCCGCCCGCGGGGGCGGCCGCCGCCGCGCCGCGGGCGCGACGGACCGTCCGCACCCCCGGGCGGCGTCAGCGGCCGGGGGTCAGCACATCGAACAAGTGCTCTATCCTAGTCAAGCTGGGTCAGGCCGAGCCGAGGCGGGTGAGGCCGGGTCGGTCGGTTTCGGGCCGGTCGCGCCGGTCGCTTCGCGGGTGGGACACGGCGGCGGTCAGTAGCTCTCGCCCGGCTGCAGCGTGATGATCTCGGCGTTGAGGCCGAAATCGGCGGCGGCGCGCTCGAACTCCGCGGGGGTGCCGGTGAGCAGCGGGAACGTGCCCCAGTGGATCGGGATCGCCTGGCGCACGCCGAGGTAACGGCAGGCGCGCACCGCCTGGTGGGGATCCATGGTGAAGCGGTCGCCGATCGGCAGGAACGCGAGCTCCGGGCGGTACAGCTCGGCGATCAACTGCATGTCGGAGAACAGCGCCGTGTCGCCGGCGTGGTAGAAGGTGTAGCCGCTCGCCAGCCGCACCACGTAGCCGGCGGCGACGCCGCCGGTGATCATGCCGCCGCCGCCGCCCATCGCCGCCGAGTGGTCGGCGCGCACCATCGACACCCGCGCTCCGAGCACCTGCTGGGAGCCGCCGAGGTTCATCGCGGCGCACCCCTCCACCCCCTGGCTGGTCAGCCACTCGCAGACCTCGAAGGTGCCGACCACCGCCCGCGGCCGCCAGCGGCGGGCGATCTCGACCGCGTCGCCCAGGTGGTCGCCGTGGCCGTGGGTGATGAGCACCGCGTCGAGGCGGTCGAAGCGCTTGAGGTCGTCCGGGCACCTCGGGTTGCCCATCACCCAGGGGTCGATCAGCATCACCTCCCCGCCCGGCAGGTCGCAGCGGACGGTGGCGTGGCCGAGGTAGGTGAACCTCGGGCGGTCGTCGCGGTCGGTCAACGGGTCCCTCCTCCAGCGGCGCGAGCGAGAGTCATTCTACCCGCTCCGGCGCCCGCTTCAACCCCCGCGCCGCGCGCCCGCGCGCCTGCCGGCGGTCCGAGCCAAACGACGGAGGCCCGGGCATGCCCGGGCCTCCGCGTCGGTCTCGGCGCCGGAGCGCCGCTAGACCTGGAACTGTTTGAAGAAGTTCTCGCGCAGCTTGGTGTTGAAGTCGTGCTCGGTCAGCCGGTAGTAGATGGTCTGGGCGTCGCGCCGCGGCGCCACCAGACCGTAGGCCTTGAGCTTCGACAGGTGCTGCGACACCGCCGAGACCGACACGCCGAGCAGCTCTGCGAGGTCGCAGACGCACAGCTCCTTCATGTTGTCCAGCAGGTAGAGCAGCTTGAGGCGGGTCGAGTTGCCGGCGAGGTTCATCAGCTCGGCGGCCTCCTCGATCTCGGTCGTCACTTCCAGACTGCGCCGGAGTTCGGCCATGTCCTGGTCCTGAACCATGTCATTGCCCCTCATACGTCGTTAAAGGTTTCCTCCGCGAACGAACCCGCGGCGTTTCGGCCCCGGGCGGGTCGTGACGCCCGCCGGGACAGTCGGCGCGGTGCCGCCAACGACGGCGGCGTGGGTCCCGAACCGCCGGCGGAGCCGCGCCGGGCGCGCCCCGCGCCCAACCGTGACCCGGCTCCCGCGGGGTGGTACCGTACCCCGCAACCGGCGGGCGAGGGAATGCGAGATTCGTCCCGAAACCCGCGCTCCCCGAGGACCCGGCCGCTATTATACGATTTCGCTACTGCCTTTCAAGCAAAATAGAGCCGCCTTCCGGGAGTTCTTATTCATGTAAGTACAGACTGCGGTCAAAGGCCGGCGCACAAGTTCCAGCCGCTCTGATATTTAGCTGATCCTGGCCGACACGGGATCGCCCCCCGGGAATCCCCCGCCCGGAACCGCCGAAAGGGCCGCGAGCGGTGACCGGCGGGGGTCGAGCCGGGACCGGCGGGGTGACCGGCGGGGTCGAGCCCGCGGGCGCCGAGGTCCCGCCGGCGGCGTCCCGGCCCCCCGCGGGTATACTCGGCGCGAGGAGGAGCCGTGGACGGCGAGCAGTTCGTCGCGAGCCTGCAGGCCGAGATGGAGGTGCTGTTCTCGCGCCTCGGCGAGACCGAGACCCTGGAGGCCGAGTCGGGCGGCGACGTCCGCGTCGTCACCCTGCTCAAGCTGGCGCTGACCAGCGAGCTGGAGGCGAGCGAGATCGCCGCCCTGTGGATGCCGACCACGCCCGAGCTGGACGCCAAGCTGGCGCTCGCCCACCAGTGCGGCGACGAGATGAAGCACTACCACCTGATCGAGCGGCGGCTGCGCGAGCTGGGCGAGGACCTCGCCGGCTTCGATCCCCTGGCCGGCGGCTACAGCGCGCTCTATCACTACCTGCGGCCGCTGCGCTCGACCGTCGAGCGGATCGCCGCCGGCCCGTTCGCCAGCGAGGCGATCGCGCGCGTGCGCAACGCCCAGTTTATCGCCTTCTGCCGCTCGGCCGGCGACGACGGGACGGCGCGCCTGTACGAGGAGACCATCCAGCCCGAGGAGGTGCACCACCACGAGCTGGCGGCGGCGGTGCTGGCGGCGCACTGCACCACCCCCGAGCGGCAAGAGGCCGCGGCCGCCGCGATGCGCAACACCCTCGCGATCGCCGACGAGCTGCGCACCCTCGCCGAGAAGTCGACCGGCCTGACCAACATCCCGGTGTCGTGACCGACCGCGAGCCGATCCCCGAGATCGCCACCGTCGCGGTGCTCGGCGCCGGCACCATGGGCGCGGGCATCGCCCACGTCGCCGCCCTCGGCGGCTACGCGACCCGCCTCTACGACGCCTTCCCCGCGGCGCTCGCGCGCGCCGCCGAGACCGTCGAGCGCAACCTCGCCCGGGGAGTGGAGCGCGGCAAGGTCGCCGCGGACGACGCCCGCGCCGCCCTCGGGCGGCTCGCCTGCGAGCAGGAGCTCGCGCCCGCGCTCGCCGGCGCCGATCTCGCGATCGAGGCGGCGCCCGAGGAGATGGCGCTCAAGCTCGAGCTGTTCCGGCGCGCGAACGAGCTGGCGCCGCCCGCGTGCCTCTTCGCCTCCAACACCTCGGGGCTCTCGATCACCGAGATGGCCGCCGCCTCGGGCCGGCCGGCGCGCTTCGCCGGCATGCACTTCTTCAACCCCGTCCATCTGATGAAGCTGGTCGAGCTGGTGCGCGGGCTGGAGACCCCCGAGGCGACGCTCGACGCGCTCGCCGCGGTCGCCGCGCGCATGGGCAAGCAGGTGGTGCGGGTCAACGAGTCGCCCGGCTTCGTCACCTCGCGGATCAACGCCCTGATCGGCAACGAGGCGTTCCGCATGCTCGAGACCGGGGTCGCGAGCGCCGAGGACATCGACACCGCGCTCAAGCTCGGCCTCAACCACCCGATGGGCCCGTTCGAGATGGTCGACCTGGTCGGTCTCGACGTCCGGCTCGCGATCCTCCGCCACCTCCACCGCACCCTCGGCGAGAGCTACCGCCCCTCGATCCTCCTCGAGCGGCACGTCCAGGCCGGCCGCCTGGGCAAGAAGTCCGGCCGCGGGGTCTACGAGTACGACGCCGAGGGCAAGCGGGTGCGGCGGTAGCGCCTGGTCCCGAGACGTGATGCCTCTGGCCACCCGCGACGACGTCCGCAACCTGGCGATCATCGCCCACGTCGACCACGGCAAGACGACGCTGGTCGACGCCATGCTCTGGCAGAGCGGGATCTTCCGCGCGCACCAGGCGGTGGCCGAGCGCGTGCTCGACTCGATCGACCTCGAGCGCGAGCGCGGGATCACGATCATGGCCAAGAACACCTCGGTGGTCTACCGCGGGGTGACGATCAACATCGTCGACACGCCGGGCCACGCCGACTTCGGCGGCGAGGTCGAGCGCACGCTCAAGCTGGTCGACGGCGTGCTGCTCCTGGTCGACGCCGCCGAGGGGCCGCTGCCGCAGACCCGCTTCGTGCTCACCAAGGCGCTCGCCGCCGGCCTGCGCCCGATCGTGGTGATCAACAAGATCGACCGCGCCGACGCCCGCCCGGCCGAGGTGCTCGACGAGGTCTACGACCTGTTCATCGACCTCGACGCCAACGACGACCAGCTCGGCTTCCCGGTCGTCTACGCCAACGCCCGCGCCGGCCGCGTGCGCCGCGCGCCGGACGGCCCGGACGAGACCCTCGTGCCGCTGTTCGAGGAGATCCTGCGCACGGTGCCGGCGCCCGCCTACGACCCCGAAGCGCCGCTCCAGATGCTGATCACGACGCTCGACTACGACGACTACGTCGGCCGGCTGGCGATCGGCCGCGTGGTCGCCGGGACGCTCGCCCGCGGCCAGGAGGCGGCGCGCTGCCGGCTCGACGGCACGGTCGAGCCGGTCAAGGTGGTCAACCTCTACGGCTACCAGGGGCTCGACCGGGTGCCGGTCGAGCGCGCGCGGCCGGGCGACATCGTCGCGGTCTCGGGCCTCGAGGAGATCTCGATCGGCGAGACCCTGGCCGATCCCGAGGACCCGCGCCCGCTGCCCGCGATCCAGGTCGACGAGCCGACGCTGGCGATGGTGTTCACGGTCAACGATTCGCCGCTCGCCGGCCGCGAGGGCGCCCACGTCACCTCGCGCAAGCTCAAGGAGCGGCTCGACCGCGAGGCGCTCGGCAACCCGTCGATCCGGATCGGCCCGACCGAGGCCCCCGAGGCGTTCGAGGTCGCCGGCCGCGGCGAGCTCCAGCTCGCGATCCTGATCGAGATGATGCGCCGCGAGGGCTACGAGCTGGCGGTCGGCAAGCCTCGCGTCCTGACCCGCACGATCGGCGGCCGCCAGCACGAGCCGATGGAGCTGCTGCTCGTCGACTGCCCGGAGGCCGCGATCGGCGCCGTCACGAGTCTCTCCGGCGAGCGCAAGGGGCGGATGACGCGCATGGTCAACCACGGCTCGGGCCGGGTGCGCATGGAGTTCCGCATCCCCGCGCGCGGGCTGATCGGCTTCCGCACGGCGTTTCTGACCGAGACCCGCGGCGCCGGGATCATGAACCACCTGTTCGACGGCTGGGAGCCGTGGCAGGGGGAGATCGCGCACCGCCCGACCGGGTCGCTCGTCTCCGACCGCGCCGGGCGCGCGACCGCCTACGCGATCGAGCACCTCCAGCCGCGCGGCACGCTGTTCCTCGCCCCCGGCGCCGAGGTCTACGAGGGGATGATCGTCGGCGAGCACGCGCGCGACAACGACCTCGACGTCAACGTCACCCGCGAGCGCAAGCTGACCAACATCCGCTCGTCGACCGGCGAGGAACTGGTGCGCCTGACCCCGCCGCGGGTGCTCAACCTCGAGCAGGCGCTCGAGTTCATCGGCGAGGACGAGTTGGTGGAAGTCACCCCCGAGGCGATCCGCCTGCGCAAGCGCGTGCTGCCGGCGAGCAAGCGTTCGTAAAAGGGGTTGTTCAACCTCCTCCCCCGAGTCGCCGGCGCTGCGCGCCGCCGACCACGCGCCCTCGAGGCGCGCGCCGTCCTGCTGCGACCGGGTCGACCCGGTTAGGCTCGCCGGCGATGGCCGAGAATCCCGACGCCGCCGAGGTCGCCGCCCTCTACGCCCCGCACCGCGACGACCGCGGCCGCTTCTTCAACCCCTGGCGGCGGATGCGGCTCGGCCCGGGCGCGCTCCTGCGCTGGTGGCTCACCCCCTCGCCCTACGACAAGCGGCGGCCGCCGGAGGTGCCGGTGGTCGCCGGCGACGGCGCCGCGCTCGGCCGCTGCGCGCCGCGGCCGGCGGTGACGTGGATCGGGCACTCGACGTTCGCGCTCCAGGACGGGTCCGCGGTCTTGCTCACCGACCCCCACTTCGGGCCGCGCGCGTTCTGGCCGCCGCGGCTCTCCCCGCCCGGGCTGCCGGTCGGCTCGGTGCCGCCGCACGCGGTCGCGGTGCTCTCGCACAACCACTACGACCACCTCGACCGCTGGACGGTGCGCCGGCTGCCGCGCTCGGTCGCCTGGTTCGTGCCGCTCGGCAACGGCGCGACCCTGCGCCGCTACGGTGTTACGCGGGTGACCGAGCTCGACTGGTGGCAGAGCGCCGAGGGGGGCGGCTGGCGGGTGACCTGCCTGCCCGCCCAGCACTGGTCGAACCGCCTGGGGATCGACCGCAACCGCGCGCTGTGGGCGTCGTGGCTGGTCGAGACCGCGACCCGGCGCTTCTACTTCGCCGGCGACAGCGGGTACTTCGCCGGCTTCGCCGAGATCGGCCGCCGCTACCCCGGCATCGACGCCGCGCTGCTGCCGATCGGCGCCTACGAGCCGCGTTGGTTCATGGGCTACCAGCACCTCGACCCGGTCGAGGCCTGGCGTGCGTTCGGCGACCTCGGGGCGCGCGTCATGCTGCCCATGCACTGGGGCTGCTTCGACCTCACCGACGAGCCGGTCGACCTCGCGCCGCGCGCGCTCGCCGAGGCGGTCGCCCAGGCCGGCGGCGACGCCGGCCGGGTGCGCCTGCTCGCGGTCGGCGAGAGCTGGGAGCTGGGCGCCGGGCCGGGCCGGCTCGCCGGCTGGCTCGAGGACCGGTCGCGGGAGCCGGTGGTGTAGAGTCGGCGCTTCAGCGCGCGCCGTAGAGAGAGCACGACCGGCCGGGAATCAGGCTTCCGCCGCCGCGCGTTGTCGCCCTCCGATGGCCGAGCGCCGGCAGCCCCTCCACGCCATGCCCCAGCAAGCCCTGATCGAGCGACCCCTGCCCGGCCGGCCGGCGCGCGCGCCGGGGCGCAACGACCCGTGCTGGTGCGGCAGCGGCAAGAAGTACAAGAAGTGCCACCTCGCGCTCGACCGCACCGCGGCGAGCGGCGGCACCGCCCGCCGCGGCGGCGCCCGCACGCGGAAGGTGACGCTCAAGACCCGCGAGCAGATCGAGGGCATCCGCCGCGCCTGCCGGCTGACCATCGAGATCCTCGACCTGCTCGCCGAGCGGGTGCGCCCCGGGGTGACCACCGACGAGCTGGACCGCTTCGTCTACGAGGCGACCGCGGTGCGCGGCGCCACCCCGGCGCCGCTCGGCTACAAGCGCTTCCCCAAGTCGATCTGCACCTCGATCAACGAGGTGGTCTGCCACGGCATCCCCGGGCCGCGCGAGCTGGTCGCGGGCGACATCGTCAACATCGACGTCACCTCCGTGCTCGACGGCTTCTACGGCGACGCCAGCCGCATGTACCTGGTCGGCGACGTCGACCCCGCGGCGCGGCGCCTGGTCGCGGTCGCGCGCGAGTGCCTCGACCTCGGGGTCGCCGCGATCGCCCCCGGCGGCCGGCTCGGCGACCTCGGGGCGGCGATCCAGCAGCACGCCGAGGCCGCCGGCTACTCGGTGGTCGAGACCTTCGGCGGCCACGGCACCGGCCTCGCGTTCCACGAGGAGCCGTTCGTCGCCCACTACGGCCGCCGCGGCGAGGGCCCGCCGCTCGTGCCCGGCATGGTGTTCACGGTCGAGCCGATGATCAACGCCGGCGGCGCCGAGGTCGAGATCCTCAAGGACGGCTGGACCGCGGTCACCGCCGACGGCTCGCTCTCGGCACAGTGGGAGCACACGGTGGCGGTGACCGAGGACGGCGTGGACGTCCTGACTTCTTGAGGGGGGCTTTCAAGCCCCCCTCCCCGCGGGAGTGACGGTCTCAGTGCTGCGATGCCGCCTCGCGGCCGCCCGGGGCCGCGCCGGCGCCGGCTGTCGCCACGCCCATCGTCTCGCTCCCCCCGAGCAGCCCGAGCTGCCACATCATGAAGATCCGCGCGTCCGCGGCCTCGCGGACGCGGTCGGCAAGGGGCTTCCCGGCGCCGTGGCCGGCGCTCTGGTCGACCCACAGCAGGACCGGCTCGGCGTCGGGCGCGCCGGCGGCGACGGCCTGGAGGCGGGCCGCCATCTTGCGCGCGTGGAGCGGATGGACGCGGGCGTCGTTCTCGCCCGCGAGCAGCAGCACCGGCGGGTAGCGCACGCCGGCGCGCACGTTGTGGTAGGGCGAGTAGCGGAGCAGGTAGCGGAACTGCTCGGCGTCCTCGGCCGATCCGTACTCGGGGACCCAGTAGCGCGCCATCAGGAAGTGCTGGTAGCGCAGCATGTCGAGCAGCGGCACCGCCGAGACGACCGCCCCGAAGAGGTCCGGGCGCTGGGTCAGCGCGGCGCCGGTCAAGAGGCCCCCGTTCGAGCCGCCCGCGATGCCCAGCCGCCCGGGTCGGGTGTAGCGCTCGGCGATCAGCCACTCGGCGGCGGCGATGAAGTCGTCGAAGACGTTCTGCTTGTGCTCGAGCATGCCGGCGCGGTGCCACGCCTCGCCCCGCTCGCTGCCGCCGCGCAGGTTGGCGACCGCGTAGACCCCGCCCGCCTCGAGCCACGGAAAGAGCGTGGCCGAAAAGATGGGGGTGAGCGCGATGTTGAAGCCACCGTAGCCGGTGAGCAGCGTCGGGTTGTCGCCGTCGCGCGCGAGGCCGCGGCGGTGGACCAGGAACATCCCGACCTCGGTGCCGTCGGCCGAGCGGTAGCGCACGTGGCGGACCTCGAACGCGGCGGGATCGACCGGCACCGCCGGCCGCTCCCACTCCTCGACCCGGCCGCTCGCGAGGTCGGCGCGGTAGAGCGTGGTCGGCTGGTGGAAGCTCTGGAACGCGATCAGCGCGTCGGCGCGGTCGTGCTCGGTCGCCACCTGGGCGGTGCCCGGCCCGGGCAGCGCGAGCGCGCCGCGCGGCGTGCCGTCGCGGCCGAAGCGCTCGATCGTGGTCGTCGCGTCGGCGAGGTAGTCCGCGACGAGCAGGCCGCGGGCGAGGCGCAGGCCGGAGAGCACCGCGTCCGCGCGCTCGGGCACCACCTCGCGCCAGGCCTCGCGCCGCGGATCGGCGAGGTCGACCGCGACCACCCGCCCGTTGGGGGCGCCGAGGGTGGTGCTCAGGTAGAGGGCGTCGCCTTCGGCGGCGCCGACCGTCAGCGCGTCCTCGCCGACCACGACCGGCGTCCACTCGAGCCCGCCGCCGGCGAGCCAGCGGCGGAAATCGGCGGCGTAGAGGTCGTTGGAGTCGGTGCCCGTCCAGTAGGTCAGCAGCAGCCAGCGGCCGTCGGCCGACAGCTCGCCGACGGGCCCCCAGGTGGTCGCCAGCGGCCCCTCCTTCGCCTGGGCGTAGAGCAGCGCGTCCTGGCGCGGGTGCTCGCCGACGCGGTGGAAGCGGACCTCCCCGGAGTAGGGATCGTCGACGTCGGCGAGGCGGCGGTAGACGAAGCCCGAGCCGTCCGGCAGCCAGCTCGCGGCGCGCACTCTGCCCGCGATCTCGTCGGCCAGCCAGACGCCGCGCTCGACGTCGATCAGGTAGAGCGTGGTGTTCTCGTCGCCGGCGCGGAAGAGCCCGAACGCGACCCGCGCGCCGGCGGGGTCGGCCTCGTACCAGCCGAGGCTGGTCAGCCCCTCGGGGTCGAGCGCGTGGGGGTCGACCAGCGGCCGCGCCGGGCCGCCGGCGGCGGGGCGCACGTAGAGCACGGGCTGCGGCTGCTCGCCCTCCCGGCGGAGGAAGAACGCGCGCTCGCCGCGCAGCGACGGCGCGCCGATCTCGCCCGCTTCGAGCAGCTCGGAGAGCCGCGCCTCGAGCCGCGCGCGGCCGGGCAGGCCGTCGAGCACCGCGCGGGTGTGGGCGTTCTGGGCGTCGGTCCAGGCCGCGACCCGCCGGTCCAGCTCGCCGTCGGGCGCGCCGACCTCGGGCGCGGCGCTCCCCTCGAGCCAGCGGTAGGGGTCGAGGATCTCGACGCCGTGCAGCGTCTCGCGCACCGGCTCGACGGCGGTCGGCGGCACCTCCGCCGGCGCCGGCGCGGCGAGCAGCTCGATTCCCGAGGCCATCAAGGTTGTCAGTGCCGCCAGAGCGAGCATCGTCCCGCGAGACGTCCTGGCCATGTTCGGATCTCCTGCCGGCCGTTTACGCAGCGGTCGGCGGCCGGGTTGCGGCCCCGGCCGCCCCGCGTTCGCGCTCGAGACTACCGCAGCTTCGCCATGACCCGGTCGCGGACCCACAGCGCATCCCACCACTCCACCGGATCGACCGGCAGCCCCTGGAGCAGGACCGCGAAGTGGAGGTGGTCGCCGGCGGCGAGGCCGGTCTCGCCGGTGCGGCCGAGCGTCTCGCCGCGCGCCACCTCCCGGCCGGGCTCGACCGCGATCTCGGACAGGTGGCCGTAGAGGGTGGCCAGGCCGTAGCCGTGGTCGACGACCACCGTGTTGCCGTAGATCCCGAGGTACTCGGCGAGCGCGACCACGCCGGAGTTCGCGGCCGGCACCGGCGCCCGGCGCACCGAGGCGAGGTCGTAGCCGAGGTGGAACTGCTCGTCGACGCGCTCGCCGCCGAAGCGATAAGCGCGCCGCTCGGCGAACGGCGACATCACCTGGCCGTTGGGCAGGGCGAGAAACGCCCCGTCCCAGAGCAGCGCCGGGCGCGACGCCGCGGCCAGCTCCCCGAGCCTGGCGGCGTTGGCCGCGCGCAGGTCGCCGTTGATCGCCAGGTAGTTGGCGAGCAGGCCGCCGCGGTCGCGGAACCCCGGCGTCTCGGCGACGACCTCGGGCACCACCCGCGCCATGAAGTCCTCGGACAGCTCGATCGTCCCCTCGGCGTAGGGCTGGGGCTTGAAGATGTCCAGAAAGGTGCGCTCGGCGCGGTTGCCGAGCGCGTCCTCGGCGACCAGGCGCACCCGCGCCGCGTCGCCGAGGTCGTAAGGGACGGCGTAGAACGCGAAGCGCCGGCCGCCCGCGCCCCCGCTGGCCTCGCCGCCCGGCAGCGGGAAGCCGGGGAACCAGCGCTCGCCGGCGGCGACGCCGCTCCGCTCCGCGCCCTCGCCGGCGCGGTAGACGACCACGCCGCTCCCGCCCTGGGTCGCGTAGTGCTGGCTCGAGAGGACCGCGAGCGACGGCGGCGTGAGGCGCACGGGCAGCGTGACGGCGACCACCGCCGGCGCCGGCCGGCGCAGCCAGGTG
>CAZNIX010000055.1:0-527 GCA_964573125.1 uncultured Thermoanaerobaculia bacterium | reverse complement strand
CGGCGACCACGCGCAGGGTCGCCTCGCCCTCGCCCAGCCCGGGGACGGTGCGGCCGCCGACCTCGGTCTCGAACGCGTCCTCGGTCGTGCGCGGACCCCAGAACGCCCAGGCCGGCCGCGGCGCGTGCTCGCGGCGGGCGAGCACTTGCGGCTCGCCGCCCTCCTGGAGCAGCTCCAGCCGCACCTCGCCCAGGCCGCGTCCGCCGGCGGTCACGCGCACGGCGACCGGGGTCGCCGGGCCGATCCCCGGCAATGCCGGCTCGAGCGCGATCGCGGGCACGGGACCGACGCGCAGGGTTACGAGCGCGACGACGGCGAGGGCCGCGAGCACGAGCAGGGCGAGGATCGGGCGGGCGGCGCCACGACGGCGGTCGGCAGTGGTGGTAGCGGGCTTGAGGTCTCTCATCGTCGGTCCTCGTCGCGGCGGTCGCTCAGCGCGTGTGAAGGTATCACTCGCGGGGGCCGGCCCGGTTCTGCCGTGGCCGACCGGCTCGCCCCCGCGCCCGAAGGGCGCGCGGCGGCGCGCC
>CAZNIX010000054.1:0-16019 GCA_964573125.1 uncultured Thermoanaerobaculia bacterium | reverse complement strand
GTAGGCGTGTTGGCTCTCCATTCCGGCGTGCTCACTCTGTCAAGACTGTGCAGTCTGGTTGCGATCGAGGGCAGGCCGGGCGGGGCTGGCGAGTATGGGCTGGTTGGCGCGTTCGAACTGACGGAAGGGGGAGGGACTGACCGCTCTGCAGCTTTGGCGAGAGGGCGGTGGCCGGTCAGGCGGGACGAGGGTCGCGGCGAGGAAGACACCCAGGACGTTCCCGAGGCACCGACCTGCTCAGTTACCACCCAGCCCCGAGCCCCACCAGCTATGATTGGCCCGCTCAAACACCCCGACCACCCGCCCCAGCCCACCCGTGCCCAGGATCTTCGACAACATCGGAACCCAGCTCCTCCCGGCCCTGCGGGACACGCTGGCGGTCTCGGAGCGCGGGGACTTCTGCGTCGGCTACCTCAACCTCCGCGGCTGGCGGCTGATCGACGATCTAGTCGAGGTGTGGCCGGGCGGGGAGGGGGCGTGCGGCCGGGTCCTGGTCGGCATGCAGCGGCTGCCGGAGGAGGAGTTGCGGCAGGCGCTGAGTCTCGGGCCCGGCCAGCCGGGGATGGACCTCCAGACCGCGGCGCGGCTGCGCAAGCGCCTGGCGGAGGAGTTCCGCCAGCAGCTCGCGGTGGGCGCACCCACGGACGCGGACGAGGCCGGCCTCCGCCGCCTCGCCCGTCAGCTCCGCGCCCGCAAGGTCGTGGTCAAGCTGTTTCTGCGCCACCCGCTCCACGCCAAGCTCTACCTGCTGTTCCGGCGCGATCCGGTCAACCCGGCGACGGCGTTTCTCGGCAGCAGCAATCTGACGTTCGCCGGCCTCTCCCTCCAGGGCGAGCTGAACGTCGACGTGCTCGACCACGACGCCTGCGCCAAGCTCGCGGCCTGGTTCGAGGAGCGCTGGCAGGACCGCTTCTGCCTCGACATCACCGACGAGCTGATCGAGGTGATCGAGACGAGCTGGGCGCGCGAGGAGCCGGTCCCGCCCTACCTCGTCTACCTCAAGATGGCCTACCACCTCTCGCAGGAGGCGCGCGCCGGGCTCGCCGAGTTCCGCATCCCGAAGGACTTCGGCCGGCGGCTGCTGCCGTTCCAGACCGCCGCGGTCAAGATCGCCGCCCACCACCTGCACAAGCGCGAGGGGGTCCTGCTCGGCGACGTCGTCGGCCTCGGCAAGACGCTGATGGCGACCGCGCTGGCGCGGATCTTCGAGGACGACCTCGGCCTCGAGACCCTCGTCCTCTGCCCCAAGAACCTGGTACCGATGTGGGAGGACTACCGCGACCGCTACCGCCTGCGCGCGAAGGTCCTGTCGATCACCCGCGCCGACCACGCGCTGCCCGACCTCCGCCGCTTCCGCCTCGTCCTGATCGACGAGAGCCAGAACCTGCGGAACCGCGAGGGCAAGCGCTACCGCGTCATCCAGGAGTACATCCGCGCCAACTCGAGCAAGGTGATCCTGCTCTCGGCCACGCCGTACAACAAGACCTACCTCGACCTCTCGAACCAGCTCCGGCTCTTCGTGCCCGAGGACGAGCAGCTCCCGATCCGCCCCGAGGCGCTCCTGCGCTCGCTCGGCGAGACCGAGTTCGCCCGCTACCAGGTAGCGCCCAACTCCCTTGTCGCGTTCGAGAAGAGCGAGCACGCCGACGACTGGCGGGAGCTGATGCGCCTCTACCTGGTGCGCCGCACCCGCACTTTCGTGCGCGAGAACTACGCCGAGACCGACCCCGCCAACGGCCGCCAGTTCCTCACGTTCGAGGACGGCACCCGGTCGTACTTCCCCGACCGCCTGCCGCGGACGGTCCGCTTCGAGATCGACGAGCAGGACCGCGGCGACGTCTACGCCCGGCTCTTCTCCGCGCCGGTGGTCGATACGATCAACGGCCTCACCCTGCCGCGCTACGGCCTCGGCAACTACGTCGTCACCGATCCGCACGAGCCGCCCACCGCGCAAGAGAGCCGCATCATCGGCGACCTCTCCCGCGCCGGCAAGCGCCTGATGGGCTTCTGCCGCACCAACCTGTTCAAGCGCCTGGAGTCGAGCGGGCACTCCTTCCTCCTCTCGGTCGAGCGCCACGTGCTCCGCAACTTCGTCTACCTCCACGCGCTCGACAACGCGCTCCCGATCCCGATCGGCACGCAGGACAGCGCCGCCCTCGACACCCGTACCTACGACGGCGACGCCGACGCCCCCGACGCCGACCGCGTGTTCGCCGAGGACGAGGAGAGCGCCGAGCCCCCTCCGGAGGTCCCGCCGGAGGTCCCGCCCGGCCCGCAGACGGAAGACGACTTCCGCCGCCGCGCCGCCGCGACCTACCACGTCTACGAGACCGCGGAGCGCCACCGCTTCAAGTGGCTGCGCGCCGGCCTCTTCCTGCCCTCGCTCGCCGCCGACCTGCGCGCGGACTCCGTCGGCCTGCTCGCGCTCCTGCGCGACGCCGGCCGCTGGGACCCGGCGCGCGACCGCAAGCTCGCCGCCCTCGAGGACCTCCTGCGCGGCCGCCACGCGGGCGAGAAGGTGCTCGTCTTCTCCCAGTTCGCCGACACCGTCCGCTACCTCGACGCCGAGCTGCGCCGCCGCGGCCTCGAGCGCACCGCCGGCGTCACCGGCGCCTCGGACGACCCCACCCGCCTCGCCTGGCGCTTCAGCCCGGAGAGCAACGAGAAGCGCGACGAGGTGGTCGCCGGCGAAGAGCTGCGCGTCCTGCTCGCGACCGACGTCCTCTCCGAGGGCCAGAACCTCCAGGACGCCCGCATCGTCGTCAACTACGACCTGCCGTGGGCGATCATCCGGCTGATCCAGCGCGTCGGCCGCGTCGACCGCATCGGCCAGCGCGCCGAGGAGATCCTCGCCTACACCTTCCTCCCCGCCGACGGCGTCGAGCGCATCATCCGCCTGCGCAGCCGCGTGCGCACCCGCCTGCGCGAGAACGCCGAGGTCGTCGGCACCGACGAGGCGTTCTTCGAGGACGACCGCGACGACCGGGTGCTGGTGGATCTCTACAACGAGAACTCGGGCATCCTGGACGGCGACGCCGACGGCGAGGTCGATCTCGCCTCCTACGCCTACCAGATCTGGAAGAACGCCCTCGACGACGACCCCGCGCTCGAGCGCAAGGTCTCGACCCTCGCCAACGTCGTCTACTCGACCCGCGCGCACGTGGAGCGGGAGCGGGCGCCGTCCGGCGTCCTCGTCTACCTGCGCACCAGCCAGGGCTACGACTCGCTCGCCTGGGTCGATCCCGAGGGCGGGAGCGTCACCCACTCGCAGCTCACGGTCCTCCAAGCCGCGGCGTGCCGCCCGGGGACCCCCGCCCTGCCGCGCCGCGAGGACCACCACCGCCTCGTCCACCGGGCGGTCGAGCTGATCGCCGAGGAGGAGCGCACCGCCGGCGGCCGGCTCGGCCGCCCGTCGGGAGCCCGCTTCCGTACCTACGAGCGCCTCAAGCGGCTCGCGACCGAGGTCGAGGGCACGCTCTTCGACCTCCCCGAGCTGCACCGGGCGATCGACGAGATCTACCGCTTCCCGCTGCGCGCGGTGGCCATCGAGACCCTCAACCGCCAGCTCCGCGCCGGCATCTCGGACGGCGACCTCGCGAAGCTCGTGCTCAGCCTGCGCGAGGAGGACCGCCTGTGCGACGTCCGCGACGAGGAGGGCGCCGGCGAGCCCCAGATCATCTGCTCGCTCGGCCTGCGGAGCGACGCCCCATGAGCATGAGCCGCCTCGACGTCGGCCGCACCCGCGAGCTGCTCCAGGGCTTCGAGTTCCACCGGCTCTTCATCGAGCAGCTCGGCTGGTCGCAGCCGAAGCAGAGCCGCCCGTTCCGGCTCACCGCGGCCGAGGTCGAGTTCACGCTCCAGGAGATCGCCCAGCTCGGCGCCACGGTCCTCGAGGTCGAGACCCCGGACGGCACCATCCCGGCCGCCGCCGCCCGCGCCGCGCTCCAGAGGGAGGTCGCGAAGAAGCACCACGAGAACCTCCTGATCTTCGTCGATCGCGGCCGCCGGCAGAGCCTCTGGCAGTGGGCGCGGCGCGAGGGCGGGCGACTCCACCCGCGCGACCACTACTTCAGCCGCGGCCAGCCGGGGGACCTCTTCCTCTCCAAGCTCGCCGGCCTCGTCGTCGACTTGACCGAGTTCGCGGAGGGCGACGTCCCGATCGCCGAGGTCGCCCACCGCCTCCGCCAGGCGCTCGACGTCCGGCGGGTCACCAAGCGCTTCTACACCGAGTACCAGGCCGAGCACCTCGACTTCCTCGAGGAGATCCAGGGCATACCGGACGAGCGCGACCGGCAGTGGTATGCCTCGATCCTGCTCAACCGGATGATGTTCCTCTACTTCCTGCAAAAGAAAGGTTTCCTCGACCGGGGCGACCAGGGCTATCTGCGCAACCTCCTGGCAAAGAGCCGGGCCGCCGGCGCGGACCGTTTCTACCGCGAGGTGCTGCGCCTGCTCTTCTTCGAGGGCATGGCCAAGCCCGAGAAGGAGCGCAGCCCCGAGGCGCGGGCCCTCCTCGGCGAGGTCTGCTACCTCGACGGCGGCCTCTTCCTCGAGCACCGGATCGAGCTGGACAACCCTTCGATCGCGATCCCGGACCGGGCGTTCGAGAACCTCCTCGACCTCTTCGATCGCTACTCCTGGAGCCTCGACGACACGCCCGGCGGCAAGGACGACGAGATCAACCCGGACGTGCTCGGCTACATCTTCGAGAAGTACATCAACCAGAAGGCGTTCGGCGCCTACTACACCCGTCCCGAGATCACCGGCTACCTCTGCGAGCAGACGCTCTACCGCCTGATCCTCGACGGCGTCAGCGCGCCCGAGCTGCCCGGCGTCGCCCCAGCGCGGAGCTTCGAGAGCCTGGAAGAGCTGCTCCTCCGCCTCGACGGCCCGCTCTGCCGAAAGCTCCTGCTCGAGGTGCTCCCGAAGCTCACCATCCTCGACCCGGCCTGCGGCTCCGGCGCCTTCCTGGTCGCGGCGCTCAAGGCGCTGACCAACGTCTACTCTGCGGTCGTCGGCCGCATCGAGTTCGTCAACGATCCGTTGCTCCGGGACTGGCTCCGCAAGGCGAACGCCGAGCACCCGTCGCTCCACTACTTCATCAAGAAGGGCATCATCACCCGCAACCTCTTCGGCGTCGACCTGATGGAGGAGGCGGTCGAGATCACCAAGCTCCGTCTCTTCCTCGCGCTCGTCGCTTCCGCCCGCACGGTCGAGGAGCTGGAGCCGCTGCCGAACATCGACTTCAACGTCCTCGCGGGCAACTCCCTGATCGGCCTCCTCCACGTCGATGCCGCGGCCTTCGCCGCCGCTGGCGGCCAGGGGAACCTCCTGACCCAGAGCGACTACCGCCGGCAGGTGGCGGAGAAGAACCGCCTGATCGACCAGTTCCGCAGCGGCGCCCGCGCCTACGGCGACGAGCTGCGACGCCTGCGCGACGCCATCGACGAGGCCCGCGAGCAGGCGCGGGAAACGCTCGACGCGGTGCTGCTCGACGAGTTCCTGGGGCACAAGATCCGCTGCGAGCAGGCGACCTGGGACGAGGGGAAGAAGCAGCTCGGCAAGCCCCTCAAGCGCCCGGTGACGGTCGAGGACGTCCAGGCGCTGCGCCCCTTCCACTGGGGCTACGAGTTCGACCAGGTGCTCGCGCGCGGCGGCTTCGACGCCATCCTGACCAACCCGCCCTGGGAGGCGTGGAAGCCGCAGGCCAAGGAGTTCTTCGCCGAGCACTCCCGCCTGGTGACCAAGAACATCATGACCATCAAGGAGTTCGAGAAGGAGCAGGCGAAGCTCCTCCGCGACCCCGAGATCCGCGAGGCGTGGCTCGCCTACCTGAGCCGCTTCCCGCACGTCTCGCTCTACTTCCGCAGCGCCGTGCAGTACCGCAACCAGATCGCGCGGATCAAGACGCAGGACGGCAAGGAGAAGAAGGCGGGCACCGACGTCAACCTCTACAAGCTCTTCCTCGAGCAGTGCTTCAACCTGCTGCGCGACGGTGGCCGCTGCGGCATCCTGCTGCCGACGGGCGTGTACACCGACCTCGGGGCGAAGCAGTTGCGGGAGATGCTGTTCACGCAGACCGGGATCCAGGCGCTGTTCGGGCTGTCCAACGAAAAGTTCTTATTCGAAGGTGTCCACCACTCGTTCCGGATCTGCCTGTTGACGTTCGAGAAGGGCCGGGAGACGGAGCAGTTCGAGGCCGCGTTCCGCATCAACCCCCGTGAGGCGATCTCCGCCGATCGGCTGGAGTCCTTCCTCCACGACCGGGGCGAGCACCTCACGCTCTCGGTCGAGCTGGTGCGGAGGTTGTCACCGGATTCGCTGTCACTCCTGGAGTTCAAGAGTGAGACGGACGCTCGGATTGGAGAACGGCTGCTCAGGTTCCCAACCCTTGGCCAGCATGTCGAGGGTTGCTGGAATTTGCGCCTCGCCCGCGAGTTTGACATGACGAACGACAGCCATCTGTTCAAGGCCGATCCCGGGCCTGGCTTGCTTCCTCTCTACGAAGGCAAGATGATCCATCAGTTCGACTACCGCTTCGGCGAACCGAAATACTGGCTAGAAGAGACTGCAGCGAGGAAGGCGCTGCTCGGAAAGGACCCGGACGAAGGCCAGGTTCTCGCCTATCAACGGTACAGGCTGGCCTTCAGAGACGTCGCACGGGACAGCGACGAGCGGACGATGATCGCAACGGTTCTGCCACCTCGCGTATTTTGTCCGCACACGATGAGCCTCGAGGAGATCCCGCCCGACGGGGCCGGGCTGGGGGGGCAGGCGCGCCTCGTCGTTCTCGCGCTGCTCAACAGCCTTGTGCTCGACTACCTCTTGCGCCAGCGGATCACGACGCACGCTTCCTTCTTCCTGGTCTACTCGCTACGTGCCCCGCGAGTGGCTGCCGATTCCCCGGTGGGTAGGCTTCTCGCGGCTCGCGCGGCCCGGCTGATCTGCACGGGCTCGGAGTTCGCGGATCTCTGGCAGGAGGTGATGGGTACTCCGTTGTCCCCCGAGGTCGCGGCCATCACTCGAGATGCGCGCGCCCGCCTCCGTGCCGAGCTGGACGGCCTTGTCGCCCACCTCTACGGCCTTACCGAGGAGGAGTTCGCCCACATCCTCTCGACCTTCCCGGTGGTCCCGCAGGAAACCAAGGACGCCGCCCTCGCCGCCTACCGCGAGCTCGCTCCCAAGACCGCCGACGCTGAGCTGGCCGCCGTCCTCCTCGGCGGCGAGGGGCCGCGGGTCGAGTTCAAGTCCACCTTGCGCTGGGACCTCGAGGAGAACCGCAAGAACCCCGACCTCGAGAAAGTCGCACTCAAGACCGTCGCCGGCTTCCTCAACGCCGAGGGCGGGTCCCTCCTCCTCGGCGTCGCCGACGACGGCACCCCGCTCGGCCTGGAGCCCGACTACCGGAGCCTCCCCAAGTCCAACCGCGACGGCCTCGGGCTCCACCTCACGAGCCTCCTCCTCGACCGCCTCGGCCGCGACCTCGCCCCCTGCGTCCGCCTCACCTTCCACGACCTCGAAGGCAAAGACCTCTGCTGCATCGAGATCACCCCCAACCCCCGCCCCGTCCTGCTCAAAGACGGCAACCTCGAAGCCTTCTACCTGCGCACCGGCAACTCCACCCGCCAGCTCTCCCTCAGCGAACTCCTCGCCTACCAGAAGAGCCGCTGGCCGCCCGGCGCGCCGGCCTGAGCGTCGCTCGCACGGTAGCAGTGCTACGATCAGGCATCCCGGACGGCCGCGACCAGCGGACTTCGCGACCCGCCGTCGCCCTGAGCCGACCATGACCATCACCCTGGACCTGCCCGAGACGCTCGAGCGCGAACTGGCGGCCGAAGCTGCGCGGCTGGGCCTGCCGGTCGAACAGTACGCACTCCGTCTGCTTTCCCGGCAGGGCGCCGCCGCCGAGCGGCCGCGGACCGGCGCCGAGCTGGTCGACTACTGGCGCCGGGAGGGGCTCATCGGCTACCGCTCCGACATCCGCGACAGCGCGTCACGCGCGCGTCGGCTTTGAGAATCGCCAAGCTCTTCGAGGGGTGTTCTCCGGATTCTCTGGTAGCATTCACGGTGCTTCTCTGGCGTGCCCGACCCGAGGTCTCGGCCTCCACCGCCAGCGAGGCCGGACGCGATCTGAAGCTAGGAGGTTGGCCATGTCCCAGTCGCACTCCATCCGTTTCGACGAGGTGCTCGAGGCGGTCGAGGCCCTGCCGGACGAACAACAGGAAGGCCTGATCGACCTCGTTCGCCGGCGGCAGATCGAACGCCGGAGAGACGCTCTCGCTGCGAGCATCCAGGAGGCGCGCCGGGAGTTGGCCGAGGGCGCTGCTCGCCGAGGGTCGGTGGACGAGCTGGTCGGCGAGCTCTGACCCATGAGACGGTTGGTCTGGAGCAACACCTTCCGCCGCGCACTCCGCCGCACCCTCCGCCGCCAGCCTCAGCTTCGAGAGGAGATCGAGTCGACCCTCCGCGCCCTTGAAGAGGATCCGTTCACCCCTCGGGTGGCGACCCACAAGCTCAAGGGGAAGCTGTCAGGCACCTGGGCCTGCAGCGCCGGCTACGACCTGCGGATCCTGTTCGAGTTCGTGCCCGGCCCGGAGGGAGAGGAAGACGACGTGTTCCTGATCGAGATCGGGTCGCACGAAGACGTCTACTGAAGCCTGTTGAATCGAATCCCGTCCAGCTCCTTGAGCGCCTTCACCGCGAGCTGGGCATCGGTGGCGTTCTCCATCCAGTCGACGATGGACTCCCAGGCCTGGATGTCCAGGAGGACCGCGGTCCGCCGGCCCTCGCTGTCGGTCACGTACTGGACAGCCTTCGGCAGATCGAGCGTCGCCACTTGTGCCTCCGCCTCTCTTCGGGCCGGCGATCCCCACGGATCGCGTGTGCCCGGGCGACGAGCATACCCTTGAGCCGGCCTTGAGGGCCCCAGCCCCACCTGGTCCAAGCCAGGTCCTTCTAACCGCTGATTCTGTGGAGCTTGGATGGTGGCCAGGGCCGGAATCGAACCAGCGACACCACGATTTTCAGTCGTGTGCTCTACCAACTGAGCTACCTGGCCCCGGGGGCCGGGAGGCCCTGAGGGAACAGGATTTCTACCAGCCTGCGGGCAGACAGTCAAGCGGCGGTCAGGGTAGCCACGGTGGCGGTCTCAGAGCCGCGGGGCCTACCCGCCGGCCTTCTCGACCACCCCCCGCACCAACCCACCCTCCGCGCCGATCGCGACCAGCCGGTGCCCGGTCTCGGCGCACCAGGCCGGCAGATCCTCGAGGATGCCCAAGTCGTCGCCTTCGACCACAAGCCGTCCCCCTGCGGGGAGCTTCGCGATCTCGCGCGCGGCGAGCAGGATCGGCAGCGGGCAGAGCAGGCCGCGGGCGTCGAGCCGGGCCTCGGCGGCCGGGGCCCGCCGGGCATCGGGGATCGGGCTGGGAGGTCGGCTCATCGCAGTCTTCCCGCTGGAGCTTCCGGTGACGCTACAATACCCGCGATGTCGCCCCGACCGAGCCTCCGCCCTCCGTCGCCCGCCGGCCTCCCCGCGCGCCTGCGGCGCGCCACTGCGTTCGGTGCGCCTGCCGGCCCGCCCGGGCGCCGCCGGCGCGCGACCGCGGTCGCCTTCCTCGCCGCCGTCGCGCTCCTGACCGCCGCGGCCCCCGCCGCCGCCTGGACGCCGAAGACCCAGGTCACGATCGCCCGCGAGGGGGCGCGGATGGCGCCGCACGATCTCTACCGGCTGATCCAGCGCCATCCGCGGGAGCTGGACGAGGGGGCGGTGGCGCCGTTCGAGGACGGGGAGCCGGCGCGGCATACGGCGGACGGGGGCGGGACGCTCGAGCGCGTGATCGGCGAGGAGGTGGAGCGGGCGATCGGGGCGATCCAGGGGCATCTGCCGTTCGAGCGCGTGGTCTATCAGCTCGGGGTGGTGTCGCACTTCGTCGCCGACGCCAACAACCCGCTCAACGCCTCGGCCGCCGACGCCTCGGAGGGGGTCTACTTCGCCGACTATCTGCGCTATCTGGAGTCCGCGGAGCCGCGGCTGCCGGTGCTGTTCTACGGCGTCTATCCGGGGCTCGAGGAGCGGGGGAGCCTGGCGCCGCTGCTCGACGCGACGTTCGCCCGCGGGCGCCAGCTCTACCCGCTGGTCGGGCTCGAGTACCGCCGGATCGGCTACGAGTCCGGGGTCGGGCGGTTCGACGACCGCTCGACCGCGTTCGGGATCGCCTCGCTCGCGTTCAGCCACGCGGTCTCGGACGTCGGGCTGGTGCTGCGCTACATCTGGGTGCGCGCCGGCGGCGCCGACTTCCGCACTAAGCTGCCGGCTCGCGGCGAGAAGCTGGTGCGCCTGCCGCGGCTCGCGGACGGCCCGCCGCCGGGCGCGGTGGCCGGGCGTTGACGGGCCGAGCCTCGCCGATGCTCCCCGTCCGCCGCGCCCTGGTCTCGGTCTCGGACAAGGAGGGGCTGGCCGAGTTCGCGGCCGGGCTCCACCGGCTCGGGGTGGAGGTGGTCTCGACCGGCGGCACGGCGGCGTTTCTCGAGGAACGCGAGATCCCGGTCGTCCGGGTCGCCGAGGTCACCGGCTTTCCGGAGATCCTCGGCGGCCGGGTCAAGACGCTCCACCCGCGGATCTACGGCGGCATCCTCGCCAACCGCCACCGCTCCGCCGACGCCGCCGAGCTGTCCGAGCACGCGATCACGCCGATCGACTTGGTGGTGGTCAATCTCTACCCGTTCCGCCGGACCGCCGCCACCGCCGGCGCCAGCTTCGAGGAGGTGATCGAGGCGATCGACATCGGCGGCCCGGCGATGCTGCGCGCGGCGGCCAAGAACTTCCAGTCGGTGGCGCCGGTGGTCGATCCCGCCGACTACCCGCAGGTGCTCGGCGCGCTCGAGGGGACCGGCCAGGTGCCCGAGGGGCTGCGCCGGCGGCTCGCGATCAAGGCCTTCCGCCACACCCAGGGTTACGACGCCGCGATCGCGGCCTGGCTGGAGCGCAGCGGCCCGGGCGCCGGTCCGGGCGCCGGCGCCGGCACCGTCGACGCGGCGGAGGCCGCGGCCGCCGGCGGCTCGCTGCGCTTTCCGACCCGCTACTTCCTCGATCTGACCAAGGAGCTGGAGCCGCGCTACGGCGAGAACCCGCACCAGCCGGCGGCGGTCTACGCCGCGCTCGGCGGCCCCGGGCTGCTCGGCGGCATGAGCCAGCTCCAGGGCAAGGAGCTGTCCTACAACAACCTGCTCGACGCCGACGCCGCGCGCAAGCTGGTCGCGCTGTTCGAGGAGCCGGCGGTGGCGATCGTCAAGCACGGCAACCCCTGCGGGGTCGGCCGCGGCGCCGACCCGCTGGCGGCCTACCGGCGGGCGCTCGCGACCGACCCGACGTCGGCGTTCGGGTCGGTCGTCGCGCTCAACCGCCCGGCCGGGCGCGAGCTGGCGGAGGCGATGGCGGACCTCTTCGTCGAGGTGGTGATCGCGCCCGAGTTCGAGCCCGGCGCGCGCGAAGCGTTCGCGGAGAAGAAGGCGCTGCGCCTGCTCGCCTGCCCGCTCCACGCGCCCCACCCGACCGGCATCGAGGTGCGCTCGATCGCCGGCGGCCTGCTCGCCCAGGCGCCGGACGACCTGCCCGACGACCCCGAGGGCTGGAGCTGCCCGACCACCCGCCCGCCGAGCGACGAGGAGCGGCGCGCGCTCGAGTTCGCCTGGATGGTCTGCCGCCACGTCAAGTCGAACGCGATCGTGATCGCCAACGGCGAGCAGACGGTCGGCATCGGCGCCGGCCAGATGAGCCGGGTCGACTCCTGCCGGCTCGCGATCGACAAGGCGAACCTGCCCGTCGCGGGCGCGGCCGCCGCCTCCGACGCCTTCTTCCCGTTCCGCGACGGCCTCGACGTCCTCGCCGAGGCCGGGGTCACCGCCGTCGTCCAGCCCGGCGGCAGCAAGCGCGACCCCGAGGTGATCGCCGCCGCCGACGAGCACGGCGTGACGATGCTCTTCACCGGCGTCCGCCACTTCCGGCACTGAGGGGCGCACTGCGAGGTCACGAGCAGGGACGCGCGCCTAGCTGCGCCGCAGCCACAGGGCGGGATCGCGCGCGTGGTGGAGCACGCGGAGAACCAGAACGCGCGCGGCCTCGACGAGGTAGAAGACGCCGTACGGAAACCTGCGCAGGACGGCGCGGCGAGTGTCCCGGTGGAGCACCGGGTAGAGGAGCGGGCGCTCCGCGATCGATCGGAGTGCGGCGTCGAGCTCGTCGCGGAAGGCCTCGCCCAGTCCGGGTCTTTGGTCGTCGTACCAGCGGCTCGCCTCGGCGATGTCCGCCTTGGCCTGCGGCCGCAGCTCGACCGGCGTCATCGCCGCGGCCAGAGCTCGGCCCTGACCTCGTCCCAGCTCTGCTCGCCGCCGGGCCGCTCGCGGTAGTCTTCCAGCGCGGCGTCGAGCGCTCGCCGCTGCCAGTCCTGGAGCGGCGGGTTGTCTTCGCTGGCGACCAGCATCTCGGCGAACTCCAGCCGCTGGTCGTACGGGAGCTTGAGGAGTTCTTCCCGGAGCTGCGCCTTCGTCATCTGAGCCTCCGGCCGTCATTCTAGCGCCCCTCCCGCCGAGGCCCGCGAAATGGACCGCCCCCGCCGCCCTGTTGTGCCGGCCATGACACGCGCCGCCCGCCTCGCCGGTCCGCTCTGCGCGTTCCTCGCCTTCGGCGCTCCGGGCGCCGCGCTCGCCGCGGAAGCCGATCCGGCGGCCGCCGCCCCCGACCCCTGGCAGACCCTCGAGCGCGTCCGCGCCGCGCTGATCGCGGCCGGGCCGACCGCGGCGGAGTTCGTTCAGACCTACTTGCCGGCGGGGTTTTCGACCGGCGAGGAGGAGCGCGGGCGGCTCGCTCTCGCGCTCCCGGACTGCCTGCGCTGGGACTACGCGGAGCCGTATCCGAAGAGCTTCCTGCTGTGCGGCAACGAGGCGTTCTACTGGAACGAGGAGGACGGCACCGGCCGGCGCTACGCGATCGAGCGCGAGAAGGAGCCCGGGCTCGACCTGCTCCTGCTCGGGGTCGAGGAGCTGCGCGGGCGCTACGACGCCGCCGCCGAGGCCGCCGACGGCACGATCGCGGTCACCCTCACCCCGCGCGAGGAGCGGGTCGAGCTGGCCGGCGCCCGCCTGGTGGTCGACGCCGCGAGCCTGCGCCTGGTCGAGGTCGCCTACACGGACCGCGAGGGCGGGCGCAGCCGTTTCGTGCTCACCGGCCACGGGCCGCTCGCCGAGGACGGCCTGTTCTCGCCGCCCGAGGGCATCGACTGGCAGGAGGGCTGACGGGCGCGCCCGCCGGGGCTTCCATATAATGCGCCCGTCCGGCCGGGCCTCCGCTTCCAGCTCCGGCGGGCGCCCCGGACGACCCCATGGCCGAGAACTCCTTCGACATCGTCTCCAACGTCGATCGGCAGGAGGTGCGCAACGCCGTCCAGCAGACGGCGCGCGAGGTCGCGACCCGCTACGACCTCAAGCACGCGAGCGCGCGGGTCGAGCTGGAGGGCGAGGAGATCGTCATCGAGACCGCCGACGAGTTCAACGTCGGCCAGGCGCTCGAGGTGCTCAAGACCAAGCTGGTGCGCCGGAGCATCGACCTCAAGTCCTGCCGCTTCGGCAAGGTCGAGCCCGCCGCCGGCGGCCGCGCCCGCCAGCGCGTCTCGTTCCAGCAGGGGATCCCGCAGGAGACCGCGCGCCAGATCGTCGCCGAGGTCAAGCGCCAGAAGCTCAAGGTGCAGGTGGCGATCCAGGGCGACCAGCTCCGGGTCAGCGGCAAGAAGCGCGACGAGCTGCAGGCGGTGATCGCGCACCTGAAGTCGCTCGAACTCGACGTGCCGCTGACCTACACCAACTACCGGTCGGTCTGACCCGAGCCGCCATGACCAGCGCCAACCCCAACGGCTCCCGGCCCGGTGCGACTCCGCCCGCGCGTCCGGCGTGGGCGCCGCCGTGCCGAGCCGGCCGCCGCGACGCCGACCCCGGGGGCCCGCGCTCCGCCGCGATCCCATCCGTGGGGTCGGCGCCGCCGCTCCCGGCCGGCCGCCGCGGTATCCGCCCGGCGGTGTCTGTGGCTCGCGTCGCCGCCCTGATCGGGGTCTTGCTGCTGGCGACGCCCGCGCCCCCCGCCGCCGCCGGCCAGCGCTTCCGCGACGGCGACCGCGCCGAGGTCACCGGCGTGGTCACCGACGCCGAAGGCCGCCCGCTGCCCGGTGTGCGCGTGGTGCTCGAGGCGGCGCGCAGCCAGTTCGACTTCCGCACCTTCCGCCGGGTCAAAAAGGACGCGACCCGGCTGACCGCGCTGACCGGCGACGACGGCGCCTACAAGCTCTCCTGGCCCTGGAACGGCTACTACAACGTCTACGAGCTGGTGGTCGCGGTGCCGGTGCGCAAGCCCGCGGGCGAGCGCCTGCACGAGCTGGCGCGGGTCGACCTCTCGCGGCGGCTCAAGCCGGAGGCGCCGGCGGTGGCGACGGTGGTGGTCGAGGACGCCGCGTTCGTGCGCACGCTGCGCGCGTTCCTCGACTCGATCGACAGCGACGACGAGCGCCGGGTCTACCGCGAGCAGGGCAAACCGGACAAGGTCGAGGCCAGGACCGGCGCCGTCGACGAGGCCGCCTGGTGGTACTTCGAGAGCGGCCGCGTCTACCGCTTCCGCGGCGGGACGCTGGTCGGGACCGAGTCGTTCGACCCGGTCGAGGGGTTCTGAGGTGGCCGGCGAGACGGCCTCGGCGCCCCGCGAGGGGGTCCTGGCGGGGGAGCCGCCGCGGCCGGCTCCGCCCTCGCCGCAGACCTTCCTGGCGCTGATCGCGGGCAAGCTCGAGGCGGTCGAGGAAGTCTTCCGCCGGAGCCTCGCCTCCGACGTGCCGCTGATCGAGGAGGCCGGCGCCTACCTCGCCGACGGCGGCGGCAAGCGTGTGCGCCCGGCGCTGCTGCTGCTCGCGGCGCGCCTGCTCGACCACGACGGCGACGAGGAGGTCACCTACGCCGCGGTGGTCGAGATGATCCACACCGCGACCCTGATCCACGACGACGTCATCGACCACGCCGACCTGCGCCGCGGCCGGACCACGGCGAACCGGCTGTGGGGCAACCACCGCACGGTCCTGCTCGGCGACTGGATCTACACCCTGGCGATGCAGATGGCGCTCTCGCACGGCCGCGTGGAGGTGATCCGCCGCCTGGTCGGCGCCACCCTGCGCATGACCGAGGGCGAGCTGCTCGCGCTCGAGCGGCTGGGCCATCCCGGCCTCACCCGCGAGGAGTACTTCGCGATCATCGGGCGCAAGACGGCGCGCCTCTTCGCCGCCGCCTGCTCGGTGCCGGCGCTGATCCCGCCGGCGCGGCCGGACGCCGACCGCGTGCTCTCGCGCTATGGCGAGGCGCTCGGCACCTGCTTCCAGCTCGTCGACGACCTGCTCGATTTCGCCGGCCGCGAGGAGGAGCTGGGCAAGCCGGTGCTCTCCGACCTCAAGGAGGGCAAGCTCACGCTGCCGCTGATCCTGCTCCTGCCGCGGGTCGCCGCCGGCCGCCGCCGGCTGGTCGAGCAGGTGCTCGAGGACCGCGACTTTTCGCGCGTCGCGCCCGAGCAGATCCTCGAGCTGGTGCGCGCCGAGGGGACGCTCGAGGAGGTCGGCGAGCTGGCCGAGCAGTACGCGGCGCGGGCGCGGGCGGAGCTCGACCCGCTACCGTCCTCGCCCGCGCGCGAGGCCCTTGAGCTGGCGCCAGACTTCGTCCTCTACCGGCGTTCGTAGCGGCGGCGGCGCGATCCCGAAGAGTCCCCGCCGGCGGCCGTCGACCGGCTCGCTGACGCTCTCCCACGCCGCCGGCGCATCGGCCCAGGCCTCGACCACCGGCGTGGCGCCGAGCACCGCGACGTAGCGGAACCGGCGCGCCACGGTGTCGGTCCAGCCGCGGCGGCCGGGGATGACGATCGCCGCCGCGTCGGGCGCGGCGGGGCCGGCGCCGGCGCTCGCTTGCCGGCCGCCGGCGCTCGGCTCGCCGCGGTCGGTGCTCGG
>CAZNIX010000053.1:14344-16255 GCA_964573125.1 uncultured Thermoanaerobaculia bacterium | reverse complement strand
ACCCCGTCGGGGCCGGCCGCGAGCTGCTCGGCGGTCGCGGTGAGGCGGGCGCCGGCGGCCGCGGCGGCGGCCGCAGCGCCCCCTGGCAGGGGCTCGATCCCGCGCAGCGTGACTTCGACGCCGTCGCCCTCGGCGCTCGCCGCCAGCGTCCCCTGGCCGTAGGCGATCCGGCCCACCCCGGCGACCCCGGGGATCGCCTCGAGCGCGGCGCGCTCCTCCTCCGGCAGCGGCCCGAGCGCCGGCACCAGCGGCTGGGCGACGATCGGCGCGTTGCCCTCGACCAGCTTGCGCCGCAGGTCCTCGCGGTAGCCGGTCATCAGCGCCATGGCGATGATCATCGCGGTGACCCCGAGCGCGGTGGCGGCGAGCGCGGCCCGCGCGGTGCCGTCGAGCAGCCGGCTGCGGCGCCCGCGCAGGAAGCGCCAGGCGATGGTCCAGGGCAGCGGTGGTGTCATGGCGATCGTTCCGGCTCGACCCGTTCCGCCGCGGGCCGGCTCGACCCGCGGGGACGGCTCTCGCTCGTCACGTCACGCTTCGCAGGAAGGCGTCGAACAGCCCGCTCGCGTCGTGCGGCCCCGGCGCCGCCTCGGGGTGGTACTGGACCGCGTAGAGCGGCCGGTCGCCGGCCGCGAACGCCTCGACCGTGCCGTCGTTGAGGTTGGTGCCGGTCACCCGCACCCCGGCCGGGAGCGTCCCCGGGTCGAGCGCGAAGCCGTGGTTCTGGCTGGTGATCGCGACCCGCCCGGTGGCGGCGTCGCGCACCGGCTGGTTGGCGCCGTGGTGGCCGAACTTGAGCTTGTACGTGCGCCCGCCGAGCGCGAGGCCGAGGAGCTGGTGGCCGAGGCAGATGCCGAAGACCGGCCGGCCGGCGGCGAGCAGCTCCTTCACGGTTTCGATGATCGCGGTCAGCGGCTCGGGATCGCCGGGGCCGTTCGAGAGCACGACGCCCGCGACCCCGAGCGCCAGGCAGTCGGCGGCCGGGGTGCGCGCCGGCAGCACGGTCAGCCGCGCGCCGCGGGCGGCGAGCGAGCGCAGGATGTTGGCCTTGACGCCGTAGTCGTAGACCGCGAGCCGGCAACGCTCCGGGCCCTGCGGGGCGACCTCCCACGGCGCGTCGCAGGTCACCTCGTCGACCAGCGCGCGCCCGACCATCGGCGGGAAGTCGGCCAGCTCGGCGGCGAGCGCGGCGACGTCGCTCCGCTCGCTCGTGACCACCCCGCGCATCGCGCCGCCGAGCCGCAGCCGGCGCACCAGCGCCCGGGTGTCGATGCCGGCGAGCGCCGGCAGCGCGTGGCGCGCGAGCCAGGCCGGGAGCGCCTCCTCGCTGCCGGTGCCCGACGGGCGCGCGGTGAGCCGCCGCGCCACCAGCGCCTCGGCCCACGGCCGGCTCGACTCGGCGGCGTCGTCGCGCGTGCCGTAGTTGCCGATGTGGGGCTGGGTCATGACCACGATCTGGCCGCGGTAGGAGGGATCGGTGAGGATCTCCTGGTAGCCGGTCATCGCGGTGTTGAACACGACCTCGCCGAAGCGGGTGCCGGGCGTGACCGCCTCGCCCTCGAAGACGCTCCCGTCCTCGAGCAGGAGCAGGCCCGGGGCGCGCCGGCGGGGCGACGCCGGCACGGCCGCCGGGGCCGGGGCGGGACCGGCCGGCGCCGGCGCGGAGGATCGGCTCCCCCGAGCCGGCGCCGCCGCGGCCGGAGCGGCCGCAGCGGGAGAGGTCGGGGGCGGGTTGGTCGGGGGGGCGGGCATGGGCGGGCGGCGGATATGATAGCAGCGACGCCCGCGATCGACCGCCGAGGAGACGACCGCCATGACCCGGATCCGCGCCGCCCTCGCCCTCGTCCTGCTGCTCGCCGCGGCGCCGGCCGCGGCCTACACGATCTACCTCAAGGACGGCTCGCGGATCGTCGC
>CAZNIX010000053.1:0-14334 GCA_964573125.1 uncultured Thermoanaerobaculia bacterium | reverse complement strand
CCAACCGCATCGCGCCCGTGGCGGCGAATGCGCTGGCCAGCCTCAACCGGCTCGGGATCGGG
Organism: uncultured Thermoanaerobaculia bacterium; assembly: GCA_964573125.1. Taxonomy (GTDB): domain Bacteria; phylum Acidobacteriota; class Thermoanaerobaculia; order Multivoradales; family JBCCEF01; genus CAVSQV01. The sequence continues at coordinate 14,272 of CAZNIX010000053.1, read as the reverse complement.
CGCAATGACCGCGTCGCCATCGTGCTGCCCAACGGCACCACGACCTTCATCGACGCCGCGGAGATCGACGTCCCGCGCACCGAGGAAGCGAATCAACGCAAGCTCGGCTCGGCGCTCGTGCTCGAGGGCGGGCAGGTGCGCGAGCTGACCGCCGAGGACGCGCAGCGCGTCGAGCGTCGGCGCACCCTCGCCGACCTGATCAGCGACCGCGAGGGGGCGGCGCCCGCGCTCCCCGAGGCGCGGCGCGAGGTCGCCGCCGCGGCGCCCGGCGACCTCGTCCGCACCCCCGGCGGCTGGGCCGACCTCGACGCCCTGCCGCCGCGCCCGCTCAACGACCTCGGCCTCGCGGCCGAGATCAAGGCGATGTTCGTCGCCCAGGGCCTGGAGCTGGTCGAGGTGCACCAGGGGACGGCGCTAAAGCGGCCGCTCCTGCGCGTCACCGCCGGCTCCGAGGCCTCGGTGTTCCGCGCCGTCGCCGTCACCTGCGCGGCGCTGATGCGCCTGCGCGAGACCCGCCCCGACGAGGTCGAGGCGCTCGAGCTGGTGATGACCACCCCCGACCGCGAGCGCGCCGGCCAGCTCGTCGTCACCCCCGAGACCGCCGCCCAGCTCATGACCAAGCAGGTCGACATCGCGACCTTCTTCCTGGCGCACGTGCAGTTCTGAGCGGGGCTGCCGCGGCGCGGATGCGAGGCGCTGCGCCCGGATCAGCTCGATCTATTTCGGCTGCGATTCGGTTGCTGCGGTGTCGGCTCGCCGCTCGCACCGGGCTTTCTGAAGCCGCTGGGCGAGCGCGTTGACTTCTTCGAGCCACTCGAGCTTCTCCGCGAGCGTCATCCGCGCGCCGGCGAGCAGGTTGGCCCGGCGCGACCCTTCCCAGGTGGTCGCCTCCCACGGATCGGGTGGAGCACTGGGGTTCGCCACGATGGAGACGATAGCATCCGCGGCTTGAGGAGAGGAATCGTGGAGAAACGAAGCGTCGAGGCCGTGCTCGAGCGGTTGATCGAAGACAGAGCTAGATTTCTGGTGGTCGGTGGAGTCGCGGTTGTCGCCCATGGCTTCGTGCGCGGCACCAAGGACCTCGACCTCCTCCTCGACCTCACACCCGACCAGCTCCCGCGGACGCTGAAGGTGCTCGCCGACCTCGGCTACCGGCCCGTGGTCCCCGTTCCGCTCGACCAGTTCGCTGACCCCGAAGCCCGCGCGCGGTGGCGGCGAGAGAAGGATGCCAAGGTCTTTCCCTTGTACAGCGACCGACATCCGACGCTGGGGATCGATCTCTTCCTGGAGAGCCCGCTCCCTTTCGACCAGGCATGGGAGCACGTCGCCTGGTTCGACCTCCGGCCGGGTCTCAGAGTCCCATTCGTCGGCCTCGACGATCTCCTGACGATGAAGCGCGCCGCCGGCCGGCCGCAGGACGTGGTCGATGTCGAGACTCTCGAGGAGCTGAGGCGGCTCCGCGAGGATTGAGGGCGGATACCCGTCGTCAGCTTTCACCGCTACCGCGACGACAAGGATCGCCTGGTCATTGCATCCTCTGCCACGCGAAGAAAGGCACGGGGGCCAGGAGGCTGGCCCCCGCGTGGGTGGGGTGCGCGAGCCTACTCGGCGCTTTCGCCTCCGCCCTCCGGGGCCTTGTCCGCCTCGACGTCGATGCGGATCGTCACCTCGTCGCTGAGGATGGTGCCGCCGCCCTCGACGGCGCGATTCCAGGCGACGCCGTAGTCCTGGCGGTCGATCTTGAACTCGGTAGCGAAGCCGGCCTTCGGGCCCATGGTGCCGAGCACCTCGACCGGCACGGTGATCTCCTTGGTCACGCCGCGGATGGTCAGTTCGCCGGTGAGCTGAAGAGCGTCGCCGGAACCGGTGATCTTCTTGCTCTTGAAGGTCAGGGTCGGGTACTTCTCGACGTCGAAGAAATCGGGCGACTTCAAGTGGCCGTCGCGCTGCTCGTTGTCGGTGTCGAGACTCGCCGCCTGGACGGTGAACGCGACGCTCGAGGCCGCCGGGTTCTCGGGGTCGTAGACGATCGTCCCCGCGAAGTCGTTGAACTCCCCCGGCACCTTGGTCACGAAGTGCCGGACCTTGAAGCCGACGGTGCTGTGGACCGGGTCGACGTTGTAGGTGGTGGCCGCGGCCGCCGCCAGGGCGGGCAGGGCCAGAAGCAGGGCGAGAGCCACGGTCGTCACGCGATGGCGCATCGGATCATCCTCCTTGGGGTCGAGGTTTTGCGGTCGTTCGAAGCACGAGGGCGGCAACCGCGGGCGCGCCGCCCCTGATTCCCCCTGTGCAGTTCGGGCGCCCCGGCGAGACGGTTCAAGTCCCCGCCGCCGCGGCGCCGCGCACGGCCGATCTCAGCTCGCCGCCGGGTCGGGCTTGCCGGCGGCCAGCCCCAGCTCCTCGCGCGCCCGCGCCACCGTCTCGCTCGCGACTGCGCCGCAGCGCGACAGCCGGTGGAGCGCCGCGAGCGCCACGCTCTCGGCGTCGACCTCGAAGAAGCGGCGCAGCGCGGCGCGGGTGTCGCTCCGCCCGAAGCCGTCGGTGCCGAGCGGGTGGAGGCCGTTGGGCACCCAGCGCGCGACCTGGTCGGGCACCAGCTTCATGTAGTCGGAGACCGCGACGACCGGGCCGCCTTCTCCCGCCATCACCCGCGTCACGTACGGGACGCGCGGCTCCTCCTCCGGGTGGAGCAGGTTCCAGCGCTCGGCCGCGAGCGCCTCGCGGCGCAGCTCCTTGTAGCTGGTCGCGCTCCAGACGTCGGCGGCCACGCCGTAGCGCTCGGCGAGGATCCCCTGGGCGCGCACCGCCTCGTTGAGCAGCGGACCGCTCCCCCACAGGTGCACCCGCGGGCGGGCGCGGTCGCCGGGGCCTTCCCCGGGGGGCGCCGGACGGAGCTTGTAGAGGCCGCGCAGGATGCCTTCCTCGGCGCCCTCGGGCAGCGCCGGCATCCGGTAGTTCTCGTTGCACAGGGTGATGTAGTAGAAGACGTCCTCGCGCTCTTCGTACATCCGCCGCAGGCCGTCGCGCACGATCACCGCGATCTCGTAGGCGTAGGCGGGGTCGTAGGCGAGCAGGTTGGGCACCGTGGTGGCGAGCACGTGGCTGTGGCCGTCCTCGTGCTGGAGGCCCTCGCCGTTGAGCGTCGTGCGGCCGGAGGTGGCGCCGAGCAGGAATCCCCGCCCGCGCTGGTCGGCGAACGCCCAGATCAGGTCGCCGATGCGCTGGAAGCCGAACATCGAGTAGAAGATGAAGAACGGGATCATGTCCACGCCGTGGGTGGCGTAGGCGGTGCCGGCGGCGGTGAACGAGGCCATCGAGCCCGCCTCGGTGATCCCCTCCTCGAGGATCTGCCCGTCGCGCGCCTCCTTGTAGTAGAGCAGCATCCTGGCGTCGACCGGCTCGTAGAGCTGCCCGACCGAGGAGTAGATGCCGCACTGCCGGAACAGCGACTCCATGCCGAACGTGCGCGCCTCGTCGGGCACGATCGGGACGATGCGCATGCCGATCTCGCCGGCCTTGAGCAGCTTCGAGAGCATCTGGACGAACGCCATGGTCGTCGACACCGGGCGGTCGATGCCGCCGAAGAAGTCGGCGTAGAGGTCGCGCGCGGGCAGCGCCAGCGGCTTCGACAGCGTCCGCCGGGCGGGCACGAAGCCGCCGAGCGCGGCGCGCCGCTCCTTCAAGTAGCGCACCTCGTCGCTGTCCTCGGGCGGGCGGTAGAACGGCGCCTCGGCCAGCTCGGCGTCCGGGATCGGGATGTCGAAGCGGTCGCGGAACGCGCGCAGCTCGTCCTCGTTGAGCTTCTTCTGCTGGTGGGTGACGTTGCGCCCCTCGCCCGCCTCGCCCAGGCCGTAGCCCTTGATCGTCTTGGCCAGGATCACGGTCGGCGAGTCGCGGTGCTCGACCGCGGCCTGGTACGCGGCGTAGACCTTGGCCGGGTCGTGGCCGCCGCGGCGCAGGCGCTCCAGCTCGTGGTCGCTCTTGTCCGCGACCAGCGCCTCGAGCTGCGGGTGCTTGCCGAAGAAGTCCTTGCGGATGTAGGCGCCGCTTTCGACCGTGTACTTCTGGAACTGACCGTCGACCACCTCGTTCATGCGCTGGACGAGCAGGCCGGTCTCGTCGCGCGCGAGCAGCTCGTCCCAGTCGTCGCCCCAGATCACCTTGATCACGTTCCAGCCGGCGCCGCGGAAGACGGTCTCCAGCTCCTGGATGATCTTGCCGTTGCCGCGCACCGGGCCGTCGAGCCGCTGGAGGTTGCAGTTGACGACGAAGATCAGGTTGTCCAGGCGCTGGCGGGCGGCGAGCGTGATCGCGCCCAGGCTCTCCGGCTCGTCGGTCTCGCCGTCGCCGAGGAAGCACCAGACGTGGCGCCCCGCGGTGTCGAGGACGCCGCGGTCGTGCAGGTAGCGGTTGAAGCGCGCCTGGTAGATGGCGCTGATCGGCCCCAGCCCCATCGACACCGTCGGGTACTCCCAGAACCCCGGCATCAGCCACGGGTGGGGGTACGAGGAGAGCCCGCCGCCGGCGGCCAGCTCGCGGCGGAAGTTCGCCATCCGGGGCTCGTCGATGCGCCCCTCGAGGTAGGCCTGGGCGTAGATCCCGGGCGAGGCGTGGCCCTGGAAGTAGACGAGGTCGCCGGCGAAGCCGTCCGCGCCGCGGCCGCGGAAGAAGTGGTTCATCCCCACCTGGTAGAGCGTGGCGGCGGAGGCGAAGGTCGAGATGTGGCCGCCGATCCCCTCGTTCTTGCGGTTGGCCTGGACGACCAGCGCCATCGCGTTCCAGCGGATCAGGCTCTTGATCCGCCGCTCGAGCCGGCGGTCGCCGGGATAGGGCGGCTGCTCGGCGAGCGGGATGGTGTTGAGGTAGGGGGTGCTGGCGACGAACGGCAGCTCGAGACCGCGCTCGAACGCCGATTCGACCAGCTTGCGGAGCAGGAACTCGGCGCGCTCGCCGCCTCGGGCCGCGATCACGTCGGCGAGCGCCTGGCGCCACTCCCGGGTCTCGTCCGGGTCGGCGTCCTGGTCGTGATCGGCGTACCACGTGACGCGCAGCGGGATCTCGTAGGCCATGGGCTCCTCTCGGCTCGTGGGTGCGGGAAAACGCCGCCGCGGGAGGCGAGGCGGCCCGGCGCGGGCCCCCCGGCGAGGGGGGCGGGCGCCGGGTCCCGAGGGCCTAGTCTAGTCCACCGGCTACGGAGTGCAGATCTCGCCCTCGATCGTCCCCTCGCCGATGCCGTCGACGAAGGTGCCGGTGGCGGTCAGGACGCCGGTGGCGCCGGCCCAGGCGCCGGTGCCGCCGAGCACGACGTCGACCTCGGCGAACTCGCCGCCGGCGCCGGTCGAGAGCACGATCGCGTCCTTGGTGAAGAAGTCGCCGCGGGCGGTGTGGAAGGTGTTGTCGCCGGTGATCTGGACCGCCAGCACCGCCTGCCCGTCGTCGGTCGTCGCCGCGACCTGCTGGCTGAGGCCGACGAAGTCGGTGGTCGCGCGCAGGCTCCCCCACACGGTCGCGGTGGCGCACAGGAAGATCGGCGAGCCGCAGGTCGGCACCGGGTCGGCCTCGATCGCGAGGTGGGAGCGGACCCGCCGGCACTGCGGGTCGGCGGCGGCGGCGCCGGCGGCGAGCGGCAGCAGCATCAGGGTCAGGGCGACGACGGGTCCGAGCTTGGCGGTCTGGGCGTTGCGGAACATGGTCTTCTCCTTTCGCGAAGGGCGTCGCCGCCCTTCGATCCCGGTCTCCCGGGGCGGTCATGGGGTTGGGTTCGCCGGTTGGAGCCGCCGGCTCCCGGGCCGCCGGTTCCGGCCGCACTACGGTGACTCGGGGGCTAGAATGCCGGCCGCCGGGAAAGGGTTCCCGACCCGCTCCGCGAGCCCCGATGCCGACCGTCCTGTTCTGGAGCTACGACCCGGAGGCGCCGTCGTTCCGGCACCGGCTGCGGGCGATGATCCCGGCGCTCGAGGCGGCGGGATGGCGCTGCCGGGTCGAGCGGCTCCCCCACCGGCGCTACGTGCGGCGCGTCCTCGAGCGGCGGGCGGAGGTCGGCGCCGCCGACCTGCTGGTGGTCGCCAAGATCAACCTCGCGCTCGGCGAGGGAGGGCCGCTCGCGCGGCTCGCGCGGCGGATCGTCTTCGACCTCGACGACGCCATCTGGCTGCGCAAGCCGCGCCGGCTGGGCGGTGAGCCCGGGCAATCGCGCCTGCGCCGGCGCAAGTTCGCCGGCACCTGCCGCCGCGCCGACCTGGTGGTGGCGGGCAACCGCTTCCTCGCCGCCGAGGCCGGCCGCTGGGCGCGCCGGGTCGAGGTGGTGCCGACCGCGATCGACGTCGCGAGTTACCCGGCGGCGCCGCCGCCCGGCCGCCGCGGCCGCACCCTGGTCTGGATCGGCCGGCCCGAGAACCTCGTCTACCTCGAGCTGGTCCGGCCCGCGCTCGCCCGCCTCGCCGCGCGCTTCCCCGACCTCGTGCTGCGCGTGGTCTCGTCCGAGTTCCCCGACTGGCCGGAGGTCCCGATCGAGCGCGTGCCGTGGTCGCCCGCGGGCGAGGTCGCCGCGGTCGCCGGCGCCGGCGTCGGCCTGATGCCGCTCGCCGACGACGACTGGAGCCGCGGCAAGTGCGCGTTCAAGCTGCTCCAGTACATGGCCGCCGGCCTCCCCTGCGTCGCCTCCCCGGTCGGCGCCAATCGCGACGCGGTCGCCGACGGCGAGACCGGCCTCTGGGCCGCCGCCGACCCCGACTGGGAGCGCGCCCTCGCCGCCCTCCTCGACTCCCCCGACCTCCGCGCCCGCCTCGGCCGCGCCGGCCGCGCCCGCGCCGAGCGCCTCTACGACCGCCGGGCGGTCGCCGAGCGGGTGGCGGCGCTGTACGGGGCGGTGGTCGAGATGACCGTAACGTAGGCGAGCCCCTGCCCGCCCGTCCGTGCTGGGCCTAGGGAGCGGGCGGCGGAGGGGGCGCCAGGCCGTGCTGCCTGATCAGGCCGTCGAGGTACTGCCCGACGGTCGTCGCGGATCCCACTTGGGGTCGCTCCTCGTAGCTGCCCCGACCCGCTTCCACGGCCATCGCCAGAGCCTGCCACGTCAGGAAGCAGGGGATCGCCTCCTCGTACTGCTCCTGCTCCACGTAGAAGTTCGCCAGTTCCCCCCACGCCTTGATCGAGTTCGGGACCTCGTCCACCGCCGCCCGCAGCTCCGAGAGCCGGGCCGCGGTGTGACCGAGGTACTCCTCGTAGGCGGCCCGCACGACGTGGCTGTCGACGACGTCGAGCGGCCGCGCCGGCGGACCGATGACGACGACCTCGCGGAAATAGCTGACGGTCGCCTCATCGCCGGAGGGGACCGCAGCGGGCGGCAGCTCGTAGGTGAGCTGGACCTCGTACAACCCGTCGGGCAGAGGACCGCCTCCGGGGGCGGTGAGCCGCAGCAGCAACTCGGCCGCCTCGTAGGGAGCCAGGGATTCCGGTAGCGCGGGGATCAGGGTCCGGATCTCGCGCACCGTGTCGTATTGCGGCGTCACGATCGCCATCGGGTTCCCCGGCTCCATGACGAACCCCACCTCCATCACCCGTCCGTCCTTGATGTACTCCGCGGTCCTGAGCGTCAGGTTCGAGGCCTGGACGGCGAACTCGCTCGCCGCCAGCTTCTCGCCGTTGCGCCAGAGGTCGAAGCTGATCGATTCCACCCATCCGCCCGGCGCTCTGTTTCCGAGCGAGACGGTCTTCGCGCTGATGTTGAGCAGGGAGAGCTGGAGGTAGAACAGATCGGCGTTGTCGACGAGGTAATAGGTGCGATACGGCGCCTTGCCGGCGACTTCCGCGGAGCGCTCGAGACGCATGTCTTCGATGGCGAACCGGGGCCGGTAGTCGAAGCGCAGCCCGTTCGCGTCGTCGCCGCGCGCCGGCAGCGCCGCCGCGAGCAGAAGGAGCGGGATGGCGCGCCCGATCGAGTGACGGGTCAGTCGCTGCGTCGAATGGCTCACGGCCGGATTCCTCGCGGGTTTGACCTCGAGCACGGCGACACGGTACCACGGCTCATGGTCGCCGCCGGCGACGCCGGCCGGGAGCGCGCGCTGGCGGCGCTGCTCGACGCCCCCGACCTGCGCGGGCGCCTGGGCCGCGCGGCAGCGAGCGCGCCGAGCGGCACTACGCCCGCCAAGCGGTCGCCCAGCGGCTGGTTGCCCCACGGGGGGCGGGGTGCGGCGTGTCATAGACTTCGCCCAAGCCATTAGCTCCTAGAGAGATTGCTGGGGACACTCCGCCGCTCTCCGGGGGTTCTGTGGAAGGGCCGGAACCGGCAGGGCGAAAGGGGCATGAGCAACGCAGACCGCCAGAACGCCGGCCACCGGAAACGCCTCCGAGAGCGCTTTCTGAGATCGGGACTCGCCGGCTTCGCTGACTACGAGGTGGTCGAGTTGCTCCTCACTCTCGCGATTCCACGGTTGGATGTGAAGCAGCCAGCGAAGGCCCTGATCGCTCGCTTCGGCGACCTCCGCGGGATCCTCGACGCGCCAACCGCCGAGCTGCAGGCCGTGCCGGGGATCGGGTCTGTGACGCCGGTCGCTCTCCAGATCATAAGGGCCGCCGCAACCCTCTACCTCCAGCAAGGAGGGGAGAACCGCGACTCGCTGGCCGAGCCTTCCCGGCTGGCGGATTTCTGGCGCATGCGCATCGGAGCGCTCCAAAACGAGCACTTCGAGGTGGCCTATCTCGACTCCGCATGTCGACTCCTGCGCGACGGAGTCGAAACCCTCGAAGAGGGCACCATCGATCGCGCGGCGGTCTACCCGCGCCGCATAATCGAGGCGGCTCTGAAGCGCGGCGCAGCGGCCATCGTGCTCGCCCACAACCATCCGAATGGCAGAGTCACCCCGAGCGAGCACGACAAGGTGCTCACTCGCGCCATCGTCCTGGCCGCGGAAACGGTGCGTCTGCGCGTCGTCGATCACCTCATCGTCTCGGCACAGGAGACGTTCAGCTTCCGAGAGGCGGGCCTTCTCTGAGCATCGCGCCAGCCATCCTGCGGCACTACCCTCGTCTCAACGAGGCCCAGCGCGCCATCGTCGGGCATCTCGACGGACCCCTGCTCGTAATCGCGGGCCCGGGCTCGGGCAAGACCTACAGCATCGTCCTTCGGGCGCTGAACCTGTTGCTGCTGAAGAAGGCGCGGCCCAGTCAGCTCGTCCTCTGCACGTTCACCGAGAAGGCCGCGTTCGAGATGCGCGACCGATTGGCCGCCGCGGCGCGCGAGGTAGGCTATGCGAGCGACCTCTCGGAGCTGAGCGTCTCCACGATCCACAGCTTCTGCAACCGCGTGCTCACGCAGCACCGCCACCGCACCGCGCTCGGCCACGGCTTCGACACGCTCGACGAGCTCACCCAACTCCTCTTCATCTTCGAGCACTTCGAGGAGATCGTGGGAGCACCGGAGAACGACCGGTTCCTGCGGCGCTGGAAAACCCGCTGGACGGCGATCGAGGGAGCGCGCGCGTACTTCGACAAGCTCACCGAGGAACTGGTCGATCCGGAACAGCTCCTGGCGTCTGCCGACCTCTTCCTGGCGGGCATCGCTGGCGCCTATGGCCGCTACCGGCGTGCGCTGCTGGACGCCAACCGGACCGACTTCGCTCACCTGCAACGTCTAGTGTACGACCTGCTCGGCGACCCCGGCACCGCGGATGCCGTGACCCGCGGAATCCGCTACGTCCTGGTCGACGAGTACCAGGACACCAACACGATCCAGGAGCAGCTCCTCGTCGAGCTGACGCAGAAAACCGGTAACCTGTGCGTGGTCGGGGACGAGGACCAGAGCCTCTACCGCTTCCGCGGCGCCACGGTCCGGAACATTCTCGAGTTTCCGCAGCGCGTGCCGGGCTGCAAGACCGTCAAGCTGACCGTCAACTACCGCTCACACCGGGCGATCGTGGACCGCTACGACCGGTGGATGGCGTCCGCCGACTGGTCCAATCCGAACGGGCCGGCGTTCCGTTTCGACAAGACGATCTCGGCCGACGAGGCGGGAGCTCATCCCGACTACCCTTCGGTCATCGCGATCTGGGGTAGGGACGCGCGCGACGAGGCCGCCCGCTTTGCCGATCTCGTGGACTTCCTCCGGCGCAACGAGGTGATAGCGGACTACGGCCAGGTTGCCCTCCTCCTGCACAGCGTCCGCGAGGAGCACAGCGGACGGTATCTCGCGGCACTGGACGCGAAGGGCGTCCCCGCCTTCTGTCCCCGCGCACGTGCGTATTTCGAGATCGAGGAAGTCGGCGACTTGGTGGCCTGTTTCGCTGTGCTCTTCGGCTGGCACGGCGAGGGGCGCGGTCAGGTCGCAGGCGCGGTGGCCGAGCTGGCGCAGTATGTCGACGACGCCCTAATCGAGCTCGCTCGGCGGTTCGGCAGTCCGAACCCGCTCGCTGACGCTCTCCGACGGTGGACCGAGGAGATCGCCGCGCTCCGGGAAGGCGAGGCCCTGGACCTACGCCCGGCCGACTACCTCTATCACCTGCTCGCCCTCGAGCCCTTCACGAGCGCCGTACGTCACGAGAACGTCGCGCGCAACCTCGCGATCTTCTCGCAGCTCCTGAATCTATTTCAGAGCTACTACCACTACGCCGTCATCACACACCGCAACCGCGAGATCCTCAGGTTCCACTTCTTCAACAGCTTCCTCCGCCTGCTCTACGACGGCGGCATCAACGAGTACGAGGACCCCGACCAGCCTCTCCCCAAGGGCCACGTGCAGGTGATGACGATCCACCAGGCCAAGGGGCTCGAGTTTCCCGTGGTCGTCGTCGGCTCGCTCTCGACGCAGCTCTCGAGCCCCAAGCGGATCGACCGCGATCTCGGACCCTGCTACCACCGGCCGCCCTTCGAGCCCGAGAACCGGATCACCCTGTTCGACCGGATGCGGCTGCACTACGTCGCCTTCTCCCGGCCGCAGAAGGTCCTGGTGCTCACGGCGCACGAGCCGCCGAAGGACCACTTCGCGCCCATCTGGCAGGGCCTCCCGCAGTGGCCCTACGTTCAGAAGGAGCTGCTCGCCGCCCAACGCTTCGAAGTGCGCGAGCGCATGCCGGTCAAGAAGACCTACAGCTTCACCGGCGACCTCAAGATCTACGAGACCTGCCCGCGCCAGTACCAGTTCTTCCGCGACTACGACTTCACGCCCTCGCGCTCAGCGGTGATCTTCTTCGGCCTGCTCGTGCACCAGACGATCGAGGAGATCCACCGCATCGCGCTCGACGGACGGCTCGACACACTCGACGAGCCGCGCATCCGCGAGCTGTTCGACCGCACCTTCCGCTTCCTGGTCGCGAGCGATGTCCGCCCGATCGGCGACCGGGCCCGCGAGGCTGCCTTCGCCCAGGTGATCAACTATTTCCGGCAGAATCAGGTCGAGATGCGGCGGGTGATCCAGACCGAGGTGGACGTATCGCTGGAGAAGGACGGCTACATCCTCGCCGGCAAGGTCGACCTCCTGCTCGGCGGCGACGGCAAGCTCGAGCTGCTCGACTTCAAGACCTCGCCGCGGCCGAAGGAGAGCCCCGACCTGATCGCCGCCTACGAGCGGCAGCTCTGCACCTACGCGCACATCCTCGAGCGGCGGCACGGCCGGCACGTGGACCGGTTGCTCCTCTACTGGACCTCGGAGGCGCGCAAGGAGGATGCTCTAATGGTCTTGCCTTACGATCCAGGGCGGGTCGAGGAGGCGGGCCGGCACTTCGACGACACCGTGCGCCGCATCCAGGCGCGCGAGTTCGCGGTGATCAGGCCGCCGGAGGCGGCGATCTGCAAGGAGTGCGACCTGCGGATGCTCTGCCACGCCGAGGGCATCATCTCCCGCGGAGCCGCCCAGCCATGAAGCAGGCCGATCTCGACATCCTCGTCCAGGAGGGAGAGGGCACGACCCTCGAGTTCAAGGAGGGGCTGTCTTCGTCGTTCGCCCGCGAGCTGGTGGCCATGGCCAACACGATCGGCGGCAAGATCCTGCTCGGAGTGCGGGACGACGGCACCGTCGCGGGCCTGAGCGACACCAACCGGCTACGCGCCCGCGTCCAGGACGTCGCTCGAAACTGCGATCCGCCCGTCCGCGTCGTGTTGGAGCCCGTCGACGGCGTGCTGGTCGTACATGTCCGCCAGAGCGACGCCAAGCCGGTGCAGTGCAGCGACGGGTTCTTCTGGCGGCAGGGGTCGGTCACCCAGAAGCTCTCGCGCGAGGAGATCCGCGACTTCTTCCGTTCCGAGGGAGCGATCCGCTTCGACCTCGCGCCCTGCACGCGCTTCCGCTACCCGCAGGACTTCGACCGCAAGAAGTACAACGCCTGGCTGCGGCTCTCTCGGATCACCGGCCGGCCGCGCACCGAGGACGTGTTGGTGAACATCGAGGCCGCCGAGCGCGCGGGCGGCCGGCTCCTGTTCCGCAACGCGGGCGTGCTGTTCTTCGCCAAGAACGTCCGGCACTTCTTCAACCAGGCCTACATCACCTGCCTGCTCGCCAAGGGCACGGACAAGGTCCACGTCCTTGACCGCAAGGACTTCGACGGCGGCATCGTCGCCGACATCGAGGATGCTATGCGCTTCATCGAGCGCAACACGCGCACGGCGTGGCGCATCGAGGCGTTGCAGCGCGAGAACATCCCCGAGTACCCGATGAAGGCGCTGCGCGAGGCGATCACCAACGCCGTGATGCACCGCGACTGGTTCATCGACGGCGCCAACGTCTTCGTCGAGCTGTATACGGACCGGATCGAGGTCGTGAGTCCCGGCGGGCTGCCCAAGGGAATGACGCTCGGCGATCTCGGACGCAAGAGCATCCGCCGCAACGCGTTGATCGGCGACCTCCTGCACCGCATCGAATTCATCGAGAAGGCGGGCACCGGCGTCAAGCGCATCCGGGACGAGGCGCGCGACGGCGGCTACCCCGAGCCCGTCTGGGAGGTCAACGGCTTCACGACCACGATTTTCCGGCCCAATCCGGAGGTAAGGACCGTTACGACGGCCCAGTCGGGGGCTCAGTCGGGGGCCCAGTCAGGGGCCCAGTCGGGGGCCCAGTCGGGGGCCCAGTCGGGGGCCCAGTCGGGGGCCCAGTCGGATCGAGTGCTGGCCGCATTGTCCGAAGGTGACCGCTCCGCCCAGGAGCTGGCCGAAGCGATCGGGCTGGCCTCCAAGTCCGGTGCCTTGAAGCGCGCCCTCGGCGAGCTCATGGCCGCGGGGTTAATCGAGTACACGTTGCCACAGAAGCCGACGAGTCGCCTCCAGCGCTACCGCCTGACCGGAGCAGGCTGCGCACACATGGAGCGAACCAAGGAGCCAGGTAGATGACGAAGATCGACGTGACCCGAACCGAGTTGGTCTGGCCCGGCAAGTACAATGAGGGCGGCACGCTCAAGGAGGTGCCACGAGTCAGCCTGCCCTTCCAGGTCATCGAGACCGTCAACGAGAGCCGTGCCACGCGCGAGGAGAGGAAGGCCGGCGTCCAGACGCTCTTCGACTTCTATGAGGGCAAGGAGGGCGACACCTTCGAAGAAGGCTGGCGGAACAAGCTCATATGGGGCGACAACCTGCTGGTGATGGGCGCGCTGCTGGAGAAGTTCGCCGGGAAGATCGATCTCATCTACATTGATCCGCCGTTTGCGACGGGAGCAGATTTCTCGTTTCGGGCCTTGGTGGGAGAGGAGCAATTCACGAAAGAGGCCTCGCTGCTTGAGGAGAAGGCCTATAGAGATACCTGGGGCCGGGGATTAGAATCCTTTGTTCAGATGCTCTTTGATCGCTTTCAACTAATGCGTGATCTGCTGTCAGATCACGGAGCGATCTACGTCCACATGGGGTGGGACGTCTCGCACTACATCAAGACCCTGCTCGACGAGGTCTTCGGTGCGCACCGATTTGTGAATCAAATTATCTGGAAACGACAGACCGCGCACAGCGATGTCGGCCAAGGTGCCAAACACATGGGGCCGATTCACGACGTGGTGTTCTTGTACACCAAGAGTGACGAGTTCTGCTGGAACATGCAGTACCAGCCCTACTCTGAGGAGTACGTCAAGGCGTTCTACAGGCATGATGAAGAGGGCACGGGGAGGCGCTACCGTCTGAGCGATGTTACAGGACCCGGGGGGGCAGCAAAAGGCAATCCATATTATGAATTCCTGGGCGTCACTCGATATTGGCGCTTCAAGAGGGAACGGATGGAAGAACTCTACCGTCAGGGTCGTATCGTACAAACGTATCTGTTTACCGCCCGCCTGCCCCACGCGGCGGCTACTGAAGGAGGATCGTT
>CAZNIX010000052.1:0-16548 GCA_964573125.1 uncultured Thermoanaerobaculia bacterium | reverse complement strand
GCCGGTCCCGGCCGAGCGGGAGGTCGAGCAGCGGCTCGGGCGCGCCGCCGCCCGGCCCCGTCCCCCGTCGTCGTGAGTGATCCCGTTCCATCGACGTCTCCGAGCCTGTGAACGCAGCTTGCGCGCGGCGCGACCGCGCCGGCGCGATCCTTCTCGCCGGATCTCCCCGTCCGCCCGGACGGCACCGCCGGCGGAAGGACGGCACTCGGTGCTCCGGGCGACTTGTCTATCACGACGCCGGTTCCCCGCGCCGCAGCGGTTCGCGCCTATCTACGGGCACGGCGACCGGCCGTTCGCGCGACGGGCGCGGCGCGGGCGGTCGCCAGCGGCTATCCTCGCCTGTGGAGGCGGCGCATGGCGGACATCGAAATCGGCCCGGGCCTGACGATCCCCGAGGCCGAGCTGCGCTTCACCACCGCGCGCAGCTCGGGACCCGGCGGCCAGAACGTCAACAAGGTGGAAAGTCGGGTCACGCTCGTCTTCGACGTCGCCGCCTCGCCTGCGCTCACCGACGACCAGCGGCGGCGCATCGCCGAGCGGCTGGGCTCGCGCCTGACCAGGGCCGGCGTCCTGCGTGTCACCTCGCAGCGCCACCGCACCCAGGCAGCGAACCGCAAGGCCGCGGTCGAGCGCTTCGCCGAGCTGCTCGCCGAAGCCCTCTCCGAGGACCCCGAGCGCCGGCCGACCCGGGTGCCGAAGGCGGTCCGTTTCCGGCGCCTCGAGTCCAAGCGCCACCGCTCCCGGCTCAAGCGCGAGCGCCAGAGTCCGCACCTCCCCGAGGACTGAGAGCCGAAACCTGAGATGGTGATCGGCTCACCGCGTCTCCCGGCGAAGCAGACTGATCGAGCCTCTCTGTCGGCTGATGCGCCCCTCGCGCTCCAGGGTTGCGAGGGAGCGGTAGATGACCTCGTGCGTGAGCCCGATCTCGGGTGCGATCGCGGTCCACGGACGGTCGAGGCGCAGGCTCGGAGGGTCGCCGGCGGCTCGCAGCCGAAGCCAGGCGAGGATCCGCTCCGGCGCCGATTTGAGTTTGCGCACTTCGAGCTGAGCGCGCAGGTCCAGCACGCGCGACGCCAGCAGACGCGAGAAAGCGAGGCCGGCTTGCGGGCGGGTCTCCATCGCCGCGAGCAAATCGACCTTCGGCAGCGTCATGACCACCGCCGCGGTCTCGGCGACGGCGTCGCAGTGGTAGCGGCTGGCGAACAGCGCGGCCTCGGCGAACGTCTCGCCTGCCCGGGCGACGTGCAGCACGACCCAGGACCCGTCTTCGAGGTTGCGGACGAGCCGCACGCGGCCGCTCTCGACGACGAAGACCGCGCCCGCGCGATCACCCTGGTGGAACACCGCCTCGCCGGCTTGCAGACGCCGCTCTCGGAGCGTCCCTGCAGGCAGCATCCCGATCAGGAGCCGTGCGCTCTCCACCGGCCTTCCCCCGCCCACCGATACGGCGAGAATGTGA
Source organism: uncultured Thermoanaerobaculia bacterium (assembly GCA_964573125.1). Taxonomy (GTDB): domain Bacteria; phylum Acidobacteriota; class Thermoanaerobaculia; order Multivoradales; family JBCCEF01; genus CAVSQV01. The sequence continues at coordinate 15,089 of CAZNIX010000052.1, read as the reverse complement.
TTTGAATCATACCCCTCGATTGGACGCCGGTCCACCGCGAGGCACGCGCCCCTCACTCGAAGCCGCGGAAGAACTCCCACGCGAGGGTGGCCCCGTCGACGTCCCGGCTGACCTTGCCCACCACCACCCGCTCCAGGGGGGACTGGGCCCCCGAGGGCCAGGTGTGACCGCCGCCCTCCACCCGGTACACCGCCACCGGGGCGCCGTCGCAGGCGCCCCAGAGGGTCTTCTCGACGCGCGTGCCGTCCTCAGCCTGGTCCAAGGTCTCCTCGGCCGTGGGCTGGGGCTCGCAGCCGTTGCGCCGGCGGAACAGGGCCGCCGTGGCGTCGGTCGACAACACGGCACCCCGGTAGCGGCCCAGGACCTCGACCCGCCCTCCGTCGTAGGGCACCAGCGGATCGGCGGTGCCGTTGACGATGGCGACCCCGACCGGCGGACCGCTGGAGCAGTCGTCCTCGAGGAAGTCCGCCAGCGGCATGGCGAACGCCGCGAACGCCCGGATCCGCCCCGGCAGCTTGCAGGCGAGGAAGTAGCTGGCCTGGCCGCCGCGCGAGATGCCGGCGGCGAAGACCCGCCGCGGGTCGATGGCGTGGCGCTCGCCGACCGCGTCGAGGACGGCGCGGAAGTAGCCCAGGTCGTCGACGTGCTGCGGCAGCTCCTCGGACACCACCCCCTCGCCGAAGTCCCAGTAGCCCGCCACGGCGTTGGGGTAGACGACGAAGAAGCCGTCGCGATCCGCCAGGGAGTGGAAGCCACGGCGCGTCAGGTCCACCATCGCCCGATGGGTGCTGCCGCGGCCGTGGATGGCCAGCACCAGAGGCCGCTTGCCGGCCAGCCGCTCGGCGCCGCGGGGCGTGTAGAGCAGGTAGCTGCGCTCCCGGCCTTCGTGCTCGAAGAAGTGCTCGGTCAGCTTGTCGTCGTCGCCGGCGCGGCAGGCGGCCAGGAGCAAGGCGGCCAGCAGCGCGACGGCCACGACGGAACCGAGAGCGGCTCCGCCCGCTGTCGCTCCGCCGCCGCCGCTCCGAGATCGGCGGTCACGCGCGATCCCCGCCTTCCCGAACCCCCTCATCGCGAGGCAATCGTACCCCCGCCGGATCGCGGAGCGCCGGCGAGGCCGGCGGCACCGCCCGCCCCGTCCCGCCACGGCCTCGGCGACGTCGCGAGCGAAGGATGTGATTTGAATCATATCCCTGGATTGACGCCGAAGCTAGGGTTGCGGCAGATGCTGCCTCGTCGAAGCGCCTTCCGGCGCCTCGACGGGACGGCCAACCACCGGAGGAGCCGAACCAATGACCCTTCGCAGGACCGCGATCGCCGCGGCCTTGGTCGGCACGGGCGCCTTGGCCGCGCTGGCCCAGGCGCCGTCGCCGGCAGCCCACCAGCATCACCACCCCACGGCGCCGGAGCCCGCGACCGGCGCGGTTCCGGAGCTGCCCGGCCAGGATGCGTTCGGCGCCATTCAGGAGATCGTCCGCATTCTCGAGGCGGATCCTGCGACGGACTGGTCCAAGGTCGACATCGACGCACTGCGCGAGCATCTCGTCGACATGAACGAGCTCACGCTGCATGCGAGCGTCGACCGCCAGCCGATCGAAGGTGGCCTCCGGATGGAGGTCACCGGCGACGGGCGCACGCTCGCCGCGATCCAGCGCATGGTGCCGGCACACGCGCGCGAGATCGACGGTGCGCAGGGCTGGACGGTCGAGGCGGAACCGTCGCGCACCGGGGTGGTGTTGACCGTGACCTCCCGCGATCCCGTCCAGACCACCAAGATCCGAGGGCTCGGCTTCATGGGCATCATGAGCCTGGGCGCCCACCACCAGCGGCACCATCTGGCGATCGCCAAGGGTGAGCCCATGCACTGAGCCCGGGGAGGCCCGATGCCCATCGTCTCCGCCAGCCATCTGACCAAGACCTATCGCGCCGGGGGCGTGGACGTGCCCGCCGTGCGCGATGTGGGCTTCGAGATCGAGCCGCGGTCGCTCGCCGCCTTCGTCGGTCCCTCCGGCAGCGGCAAGACGACGCTGCTCAACATGATCGGCGGCCTGGACAAGCCGAGCGGGGGGCGCCTCGTGGTCGCCGGCACGGATCTCGCCGCCCTCGGCCGCCGCGCCGCCGCCCGCTTCCGCGGCGCCAACCTCGGGTTCATCTTCCAGGATTTCAACCTGATCCCGGTGCTCTCGGCCTACGAGAACATCGAGTATCCGCTGCTGATGGTCCAGGACTGGCCGGCGGAGAAGCGCCGCGCGAGGGTGACGGAGCTGCTCGCGGCCGTCGGCATGGAGGACCAGGCGACCAAACGCCCCGATCAGCTCTCCGGCGGGCAGAAGCAGCGCGTAGCCGTCGCCCGCGCGCTCGCCACGCGGCCCAAGCTCGTGCTCGCCGACGAGCCGACCGCCAATCTCGATCACGACAGCGCCTATCGAATCCTCGAGCTGATGAAGGCGATGCGCGACGAGCTCGGCACCACGTTCGTCTTTTCGACCCACGATCCGAAGATCTTCGGCGCGGCCGAGGTCGTCTTCTCGCTCGAGGACGGGCGGCTGACGAACGGCGAGGGGGCGGCGCATGGGTAAGACCCTCCGGCTCGCCGCGCGCAACCTGTCGCGCTACTGGCGGCGCACGCTCCTCACCGCGGGCCTCATCGTCCTTGGCACCGCGGCGGTGCTGCTGTTCGTCTCGGTCTCCGGTTCCTTCAAGGGCCTGATCGTCGGCCAGATCACCGACTCGATGATCGGCCACCTGCAAGTGCACCGGCGCGGTTACGTCGCGTCGATCGACAACCTGCCGCTCAACCTCAACCTGCAGCCGGCCCAGGCGGCGAAGGTCGAGCAGGCGCTCGCCGGCATGGAGGACGTCGTCGCCTCCTCGCCCCGCGTCAAGTTCGGCGCCATGTTCAGCAACTTCACCGAGACCACGAGCATCCGGCTCAACGGCGTGATGCCCGAGCGCGAGGCGGCGGCCATGCCGATGCTCGAGAGCCGGCTGGTCCGGGGCAGCGCCGCCCGCGGCCTCGTCCTGCGCGGCGAGATGCTGGTCCCCGAGATCCTCGCCAAGGGGATGAAGGTCGACGTCGGCGACACCGTCGTCCTCGTCGCCACCAACCTCGACGGCTCGGTCAACGGCAAGACGTTCGTGGTGCAGGGCGTGCTCGGTGACGTGACCGGACCGGGCGGGCGTGACGGCTACCTCCACATCGACGACGCGCGCGAGCTGCTGCGCATGACGGAGCCGGAGGTGAGCGAAATCGCCGTGCGCCTGAAGGCCCTCTCACGCCTGGCGCCGGCGCAGGCGGAGCTGGAGCAGGCGCTCGCGGACATGCGCAACCCCCAGGACCAGCCGGCCCTCGAGGTGCATACCTGGGAGAGGCTCTCGCCGTTCGCGAACATCGCCCACATGATCGACCTGCTCGACCTCTTCATCCGGGTCATGCTGGTGGGCATCGTGGCGATCTCGGTCATGAACGTGATGATGATGGCGGTCTACGAGCGCATCCGCGAGATCGGCGCCATCGCGGCGATCGGCACGCCGCCGCGCCGCATCCTCGCGCTGTTCGTCTACGAGGGCCTGCTGCTGGGCCTGATCGGCACGCTGATCGGGACGGCCGCGAGCGTCGCCGTGATCTACGCTCTGAACCTCTGGCCGGTGCACATCGCCTTTGCGCGCCAGCAGCTCGTGCTCGCCCCGTCGCTGGCCGTCTCCGACGTGGTCGCGATCGCCGCCGTCGTGCTCGCAGTCGCCGTGCTCGCCAGCCTGCAGCCGGCGTGGAAGGCCGCGCGGATGGACCCCATCGCCGCCCTGCGCCACGTGTAGGAGGGAGACACCGTGCGACTCCTCCGCTTCGCTCCCCTGGTCCTCGCGCTGTGCCTGCCGGCCGCGCTCGTGGCGCCGGCGAACGAGAACCCGCCGACGGGCGAGGAGTTGCTGCGCGCGGTCGACCGCAACCTCAATCCCGAGTCCTACGAGAGCTACCGCAAGCTGATCAACGTCGAGCCGGACGGACGGCGGAAGGAGTACGTGCTGTTCACCGCGAAGAAGGGCGACAAGCTGATCGCCCTGTTCCTCGACCCGCCGAGCGAGAAGGGTCGGGCGACGCTGCGCCTCGGCGACAACATGTGGCTCTACATCCCCGGTGTCGGCAGGCCGCTGCGCATCACGAGCCTCCAGTCGGTCGTCGGCGGGGTGTTCAACAACGCCGACATCCTCAATCTCGACTACGGCACCGAGTACGCGGTCGAGAGGCTCTCGGTGGTGGACGAAGAGCCGTACCTTCTCGAGCTCAAGGCCCGCACGGGCGCCGTCGCCTACGACCGGCTGAGGATGAGGATCGACCGCGAGACGCTGTTGCCCACCGAGATCGAGGCCTACGCCGCCAGCGGACTGCTGATCAAGACGCTGCGCTTCAAGGACATCAAGGACTTCGGCAACGGCATCCGCCGCCCGACGGTCATGGAGACCGACAGCCCGCTGTACAAGGGCTACAAGTCGGTGATGATCTTCGCCAACGTCGGGGCGCGCGCCTTCCCGGACGAGGTCTTCACCGTCGACTACCTGCCCCGCGCGGCCGAGCTGCGTCGATGAGGATCGTCAGGGCCGCTCTGGCCTGGCTCCTGCCGCTGGCTCTTGCCGCCCCTCCTACGAGCGCTCAGGAGGGTTACGATTTCGACGTCTCGCAGTTCGAGAAGAAGCCCTTCGAGCTCGGCGGCTACGCCGAGCTGCAAGGGGAGTGGTTCCATCTCGATCAGGGCGCCGCGCTCTATGGGCTGAGCTTCTTCGACCGGCCGATCGACTCGCAGCTCGAGCGGGCGAGCGGTGCGCTCGAGCTCTCGGGCATCTATCGCCGCGGCATCGCGACCCTTCAGGCCACCGCCCACGGCGCGGCCGCGCGGGACGACCTGGGCTCGTCGGACACCATAAGGTTGTACGAAGGCTACCTCACGCTCGAGCCGAGGACCGGGCTGCGCGTCGAAGCGGGCAAGCGCACGTTGCGCTGGGGGAAGGGCTACGCCTGGAACCCGGTCGGCTTCGTCGAGCGCGCCCGGGATCCGAACGATCCGGAGCTGTCGCGCGAGGGCTTCGTCGTCCTCGCCGCCGGCTTCGTGCGCAGCTATGGCGGCGCCCTCCAGACCGTCTCGTTCAACGCCGTCGCAGTGCCCACCCGCGATCACTTGAACGAGGACTTCGGCGCCGGCGATCACGGCAACCCCGCGGCGAAGCTGTCCTTGCTCTATCGGGACACCGACATCGACTTGCTGTTCTTGGGCAGCGGCGCGAGAGGCGCGCGCTACGGCTTCGCTCTCGCGCGCAACCTCGGTACCAACCTGGAGGTCCATGGCGAATGGGCGCACAGCCTCGATACCGCCAAGCCGCTGCTCGATGCGACCGGGGCGATCGCCACTCGCACAAGGGACGCCACGAGCTACCTGCTGGGATTGCGGCACCTGAGCGCACGCGAGACCACCACCATCGTCGAGTACTACCACAACGGCGCCGGGTACACACGCGCGCAGGCGCGCGAATACTGGGCGTTCACGCACGCCGCCTACGAGGAGCTCGTGACAAACGGCGCGACCACGCTGCTCGAGCGGGCCCGCGCCGCGGAGGCCGCCTACACCCGCGCCAACCCGATGCGCCGCTATCTCTACCTGCGGGTGAGCCAGAAGGACCCGTTCGACGTCCTCTACTTCACCCCCTCGCTCACCGTCATCGCCAACCTGGATGACGGCAGTCGCTCGCTCTCGCCGGAGATCCTCTACACCGCCGTCACCAATCTCGAGCTGCGTCTGCGGCTGTTCTTCCTCCAGGGCGGCCCGCTCACGGACTTCGGCGAACGGCGGAGCGATCGCCGCGTCGAGCTCCGCGCGCGGTACTCCTTCTGAGCCGCCCATGCATGCCACGGCGAGCGCGCCGATCTCGACCGAAACCACCGAAGCGGTGATCGAGGCCGACGGCTTGACGCGCCGTTACGGCGAGCTGCTCGCCGTCGACCGGGTCGACCTTCGCGTGGTCCGGGGCGAGATCTACGGCCTGCTCGGGCCCAACGGCGCCGGCAAGAGCACCACGGTTCGGATGCTCACCGGCTACATCACGCCGAGCGCCGGTGCGGCGCGGCTCGCCGGCCACGACGTGCGGCGGGAGCCCAGCGCCGCGCGCCGGCTCATCGGCGTCGTGCCCGAGGAAGCGAACGTGTACGCCGACCTCACGGTCTGGCAGAACACCATGCTGATGGCGGAGCTGCACACCGTCCCGCGTGCGCGCCGCGTCGAGCACGCGCACGAGCTTCTCGGCCTGTTCGGGCTGGACGAGCGACGGCGACAGAAAGGCGGGGAGCTCTCCAAGGGCCTGCGCCAGCGCCTGATGCTCTGCATGGCGCTGGTCAGCGACCCCGTCATCCTGTTCCTCGACGAGCCGACCAGCGGGCTCGACGTCGCGAGCAGCCGCCTGATCCGCGACATCGTCGCGCGCTTGAACCGCGAGCGCGGGATGACCGTGTTCCTCACCACCCACAACATGGAGGAGGCCGCCGGACTCTGCCACCACGTGGCGATCATGGACCGCGGGCGGCTGGCTGCGATCGGCACGCCGCGGGAGCTCGCGCGGGTCGTCGCGTCGCGCCGTTCGGTCGAGGTGAGATTCGCCCCCGGCGTGGACTTCGCCGCCATGCGGGCGGGCACGCTGGCGGACGAGGTCTCGCCGCTCCCCGACGGCTTCCGGATCTTCGGGTCCGAGCCCGGCCGGCTGGCGCAGGAGATCGCAGTGCTCGCCTCGGAGCTGGGGCTTCGCATCGACAGCTTGTGCACACTCCCCCGACCTTGGAGGAGGTCTTCCTGCACTTCACCGCGACCAAGGGCGGCTCGCCGTGAGCGGCGCCTCCGCCCTGTCCAGGGCCTTGCGCCTGCAGGGGCACGCGGCACTCGTGATCGCGAAGAAGAACGTCCTCGTCTACTACCTCAAGCCGCCGGTGCTCTCCTTCGGCATCGTCTTCCCAGCCTTCTTGTTCCTCGCTTTCGCCGCCGGGCGCGGCGTGGCCCCCGCGCCTCTGGTGCCGGGCGCGGTGGCGATGGCTCTTTTCTTTACCGCCTCGGCGATCGGTCCGCTGGTCACACCCTGGGAGCGCAAGGCTCGGACCTTCGAGCGCCTCGTCACCTCCCCGGCCTCGATCGAGGCGATCCTGGCCGGTGACCTGCTGTCCGGGATGGCCTTCGGGCTCGGCTTGTCGCTGGTCTCGCTCGCCCTCGGACTGGCGCTCGGCGCCGCGGTCGCCGATGCGCTCGCCATCACCGCCGGCCTGGTGCTCGGGGCCCTGACCTTCAGCGCGTTGGGCGTGCTGATGGCATCGGGCAGGAGCGAGACGCCGTCGGAAGTCATGATGCTCTCGAACCTCGTCCGGCTGCCGCTGATCTTCCTCAGCGGCGTCTTCGTGCCCCTGGACGAGATGCCGGCGTGGGGGCAGCGGCTGGCGCCGCTCTCGCCGCTGTCCTATTGCACCGACCTCGTTCGCATCGCCTTCGGCGGCCCGGCCTACTTTCCACCCACCGTCGATGCTCTCGCCATGACGGCGTTTTCGGCGATTTTCCTTCTCTGGGCGCGCCACCGCCACCGGCGCTCGCGCTCCTGAGCGCCCCGCAACCTCCAGCAGCATCGACCGCTGGTCGCTTCTCTTGCCGCTTGCCGTCGGTGTGCCAGAACCAGGACGAGCACGACATCGCCGTACTCATAGCTCGTTGTAGACCGCATCGTCCGGGTTGTCCCACACGCGAGAGAGGGACCTCGATGCTAGCCTGGGGGCCGCTCGCAGGAGCTGCCGATCGTCATCGTCCGACAGATCGCTCAGGTCAACGACCAGCCGTTCGACCTCCGCTACCTGCTCCTCGGACAGCTCGTCGATCCGGCGATGTGGGGTCGCACGGCTCATGGGCGCCTGCTCCTTCGGCTCCGATGCTGCCCCGGCGTGCTTGCGGCGGTCAAGCGCAACGGGTGGCGACGCCACGGGCAGTCCTCCCGCTCGACCGCCGCTCCGCGTGTATACTTCTAGGTGTATACAGGAGGGCGCCCAGATGACGACCGCCCGTGTCTTCAAGTCCGGCAACAGTCAGGCAGTCCGGCTTCCCAAGGAGTTCCGCGTCAGCGGCAGGGAGCTGGAGATCTTCCGGCGTGGGCAGGAGATCGTCCTGCGCGAGCCGGCCAAGGGCCTCTCGCGCGCGTTCGAGCTGCTGGCGGATCTTCCCGACGACTTCCTTCCGGAAGGACGCCGGGACACCCCGCCCCAGGAGCGGAAGGGGTTGGCATGAGCGCCCGCTACCTGCTCGACACCAACCTCTGCATCGATGTCGCCCGGAAGCGGCCGCCCCAGGTCCGGGAGCGCTTCGAGGAGCTGGCTCCGGGGGAGGCGGTGATCTCGGTCATCACCTGGGGAGAGCTGCTGTACGGCGCGGAAAGGAGCGCCCAGCGGGAGAGCGTCGCGCAGGCGCTCGACGAGTTCGCCGCTCTGGTGCCGGTGCAGCCGTTGCCCAAGGCGGCCGGGAAGGACTACGGCGTCCTCCGCGCCGCCGTGGAGGCCGGTGGAACGCCGATCGGCAACAACGATCTGTGGATCGCCGCCCACGCCCGGGCCACGGGCTTGACCCTGGTCACCAACAACGAACGCGAGTTCCGGCGCGTCCGGGATCTGAAGATCGAGAACTGGGTGGCGCGCTAAGATCCCCGGCCGTGAGCGAACCCCTGGAAGACCCCGAAGACTCCGCGCCCAAGCGGCGCCTGACCGCCTCCGCCTGGCGCGAGGCGCGGGGGCTCATCTACGAGCGGCGCGGCCGGCTCGCGCTCGGCCTCGGGCTGATGCTGGTCAGCCGGCTCGCCGGGCTGGTGCTGCCGGCGACGTCGAAGTTCCTGATCGACGACGTGATCGGGAAGGGGCGGATCGAGCTGCTCGGCCTGCTGGTCGCGGCCGCGGGCGCCGCCACCGTGATCCAGGCCGCGACCGGTTTCGCGCTCTCGCAGGTGCTCGGGATCGCCGCCCAGCGCTCGATCACCGAGCTGCGGCGGCGCGTCCAGCAGCACGTCGCGCGCCTGCCGGTCTCCTACTTCGACTCGACCAAGAGCGGCGTCCTGATCTCGCGCATCATGACCGACGCCGAGGGGATCCGGAACCTGGTCGGCACCGGCCTGGTCCAGCTCACCGGCGGCATGGTGACCGCGACGATCGCGCTCGGCGTGCTGTTCTGGCTCAACTGGAAGCTCACCGTGGTGACCCTGGTCGTGCTCGTCGGCTTCGGCGGCGGCATGGCGTTCGCGTTCCGGCGCCTGCGGCCGCTGTTCCGCGAGCGCGGCAAGCTCAACGCCGACGTCACCGGCCGGCTGTCCGAGGCGCTCGGCGGCATCCGCATCGTCAAGACCTACACCGCCGAGCGGCGCGAGGACCGGGTGTTCGCGCGCGGCGTCCACCGGCTCCTGCGCAACGTCGCGCAGTCGATCACCGCGGTCTCGGGCGTCGGCTCGGGGGCGTCGGTGCTGTTCGGGCTGGTCGGCATCGTCATGCTCTGGATCGGCGGCCGCGCGGTGGTCGCCGAAACGATGACCCTCGGCGACCTCGTCCTCTACCTGGTGTTCACCGGCATGGTGGTGACGCCGCTGGTCGGGATCGCCTCGATCGGCACCCAGATCACCGAGGCGTTCGCCGGCCTCGACCGCATCCGGGAGCTGATGTCGGTGCCGGCCGAGGACGAGGGGGACGCCGCGCGCGCGGCGATGGCCGAGGTGCGCGGCGACGTCGCGTTCGAAGACGTCGGGTTCGCCTACGAGCCGGACAAGCCGGTGCTCCACGACGTCTCGTTCGCCGCGCCCGCGGGCTCGACCACCGCGCTGGTCGGCTCGAGCGGCTCGGGCAAGTCGACCCTGATCGGCCTGGTCACCGCGTTCTACCGGCCGCAGGCGGGGCGGGTCGTGGTCGACGGCAGGGACCTTTCGACCATCCGCCTGCGCGACTACCGGCGCCACCTCGGGGTCGTGCTCCAGGACAACTTCCTGTTCGACGGCACGATCGCCGAGAACATCGCCTACGGCCGGCCGGGGGCGAGCCGCGCGGAGGTCGAGGAGGCGGGCCGGATCGCCAACTGCACCGAGTTCGTCGCCGGCTTCGAGAAGGGCTGGGACACGGTGATCGGCGAGCGCGGGGTCAAGCTCTCGGGCGGCCAGCGGCAGCGGGTGGCGATCGCGCGCGCGATCCTCGCCGACCCCGACATCCTGATCCTCGACGAGGCGACCTCGAACCTCGACAGCGAGAGCGAGCTTTTGATCCAGGACGCGCTCGCGCACCTGCGCTCGGGGCGCACCACCTTCGTCATCGCGCATCGCCTCTCGACCATCCAGGCCGCCGACCAGATCCTGGTCATCGAGGACGGCCGCATCGTCGAGCGCGGCACCCACCCCGAGCTGCTCGCCAGGGCCGGCCGCTATCGCGAGCTGTACGACACCCAGCACCGCCTGGTCGCCGACCGCTTCCTCAACCCGGGCGAGGTCTTCTGCCCGGAGGAGGAGCCGAAGGCCGCGGAACCCGAGGCGGTGCCGGCGGCCTCGCCGCGGTCGATGCTGCGGTCGGGGTAGCGCTCAGAACCTGCGCACAAGTAGTAGCAGGCGTTAGACTGGGCTCCACGCCGCGGGTCGTCGCCCGCCCGCGGAGGGAGGCGCGATGAGCCCTCGTCGATCGCTCGCGACGGTAGTTCTCGCCGTCCTCGCCGTCCTCGCTGTGGCCGTGCCGTCGCTCCCACTCGGCGCCGCCGAGCAGGGACGGCAGCCCGCGCTCAGGGACTGGGACGCGAGGCTCGAGGAGGTCCGGCGCCACCTCGACGCCGCCGAGTGGACGGAGGCGCGGGCCGCCGCCGGCGCATTGGTCGACGAGATGGTGGTGCGGCTCGGCGGCGGCGTGGACGATTTCAGGCTGCTCGCCGCGGTCCTCACCTACCGCGCGATCGCCGAGGCGCAGCTCGGCGCGGACGACGCCGCGGCCTGGTCGTGGCTCGTGGTCCAGAACCTCGACCCGGCGATGCGCACGGCGCCGGTCGAAGGCCTCGGCCGCGCCGGCGAGGTCTTCGGCCGCCACCGGCTGCGCGCCCTCGGCCAGCCGCCGCCCGGGATCTCGGCGTTGGAGGCGATCGACTTCTCGTCCCCGCCGATCTCCCCGGTGCCGGTCGCGATCCCGCGCGCGGAGCCGCCGGCGGGCGCGCCGGCGCAGCTCTGGCGGCGCAACCCGCTGCGGGTGGAGATCGTCGTCGATCGGACCGGGAGGGTCGTCGACCCGGTCGTGGTCAAGCCGGAGACCGAAGTGTTCCCGGGCCGGATCGTGCTCGGCCTCGAGGCGCTGCGCCGCTGGCGCTTCGTCCCGGCCCTCGAGTCCGGCCCGGACGGGGCGCCCGCGTTCTGGGTCGACCCCTTCAGGCCCCCGGACTCGTTCCTCTACGACCTCGCCGGCGAGCCGAAGGTCCAGCCGATCCACGAGCTGTCGCTCGCCGGGAGCTGGTCCGAGGCCGACGCCCTGGCGCGCGCGGCGCTGGCGGCCGCACCCGCGGAGTGCCCGGCCGGCGGCGGCGCCGCCGCGACCCGGGGCGGCGACTGCGACCTCGGGCGGCTCAACCTGCTTCGGGCGCTGACCGCGTCCGGCCTGGGCGAGAGCGAAGACGCGGCGTGGCATCGCTCGGTCGCGCTCGCGTTCTCGCCGCCTCTGGCCGATGTCCCACTCGAGGTCTACGGCGAGCCCGGCCGGGCGCTCGCCGACCTGTCCGCGGCGTGCCCGTCCGGCGACTGGGAGGCCTGTCCCGCGACACCGCTGTGGCGCGTCGAGACCGGCATCGAGCCGCCGCGCAAGCGGGCGGGCGAGCCGCCGCGTCTGCCGCGCGCGCTCGCCGGGCACCGCGGCGATCGCGTGGTCCTCCGGGCCGTGATCGGCGCCGACGGTCGCCCGCGCGATCCCGCCGTGCTCGCCGGCGGCCATCCGCTCGCCGGCCTGCTCGCCCTCGACGCGTTCTCGGCGTGGCGCTTCGACCCCGCGCGGCGCGGCGGCGAGCCGGTCGCCGTGGTCGTCGAGCTGACCGTGCCGTTCGCGCCCGAGGCTCCCGCGGACCGGGTCGACGCCTGGCGCCGGCGGCTGGACGAGCTGGATCGCACGCTCCCGGCCGCCGACTGGGCGGCCGCGGCGCCGCTCGCCGAGGCGCTGATCGACGAGATCGCCGCCGAGGGCGGGGGCGGCGGCTCCGACCTGCTCGCCGCGGCGGTGACCGCGCTCGCCCTCGCCGACGCCGGCCGCGGGCGCAGCGACGAAGCGGTCTGGAACTGGCACCTCGCCCAGAACCTCGCCGTCGAGCTGCGCTGGGCCGACCTCTCGGCCTACGGCGCCGCCGGCGAGCTGCTGGCGGCGCACCCGCTGCGCCGGCCCGGCGAGCTGACCGCGGGAACGCCCGCGCCCGACGGGGACGAGCCGGAGTTCGGCGCGCTCCGCCGGACCGCCGGCAGGGACCCGGCCTATCCGGAGCCGCACGGAAGCACCGTGCCCCTCGTCGAGATCGTCCTGCGCGCAGGACGCCCGGAGTCGCCGGTGGTGCTGTCCAGCGATCCGCCGGCGGTCGTCCTGGCCGCGCTCCGCGCCCTCCGCGAATGGCGCTTCGCGCCGGACTCCGGCCGGCCGGCGGTGCGCACGCTGTCGCTTCCCCCGAAGGCCCCGCCCGGGGCGCCGGCGCCGGATCCCGCCGCCGCCCGCTTCGCCAAGCTGGCCCTCAAGGCCCTGAACGACGGCGACGGCGTCCTCGCGGAGTGCTACTGGGATCAGGTCGGCGCCGCCGAGCGCGGCCGCTTCGGCCGCCACTTCGAGGGCCTCAAGCTCGAGCCGAGCAGGCCCGAGGCCCGGTGGCAGCTCTCCCGGCCACCGCGGCCGGCGCCGAGGTCGGATCGGTCCGGTGACAACTCGATCGGTGGCGGCGACGAGGTCCGCGCGCCGGTCAAGCTCGACACCCCCCCTCCCCAGTACAGCGAGGCCGCGCGCAAGGCGCGCATCCAGGGCGTGGTCATCCTGCAGGCGATCGTCGGTCGCGAGGGCGAGGTCCGCCAGGTCAAGGTACTCAAGGGGCTGCCGGAGGGGCTCGACGACCAGGCCGTCGAGGCGGTGTGCCGCTGGAAGTTCCGGCCGGCGACGCTCCTCGGCAGGCCGGTCGAGGTCTACTACAACCTGACGGTCAATTTCACGCTGACGTCCAGCCCCCCGGGCGGCTGAGCGCCCGGGGGCGGCGGCGCCTGCGGCCGAACCCCGGCGTCACTCGAGCACGACCTCGGTCTCGGCGCCCGCGACCAGGGCGACCGGGCGTTGCCAGACCTCGCCGCGCGGTCCCACCGCGGTGACCGTCCAGACTCCCGCCGGCAGGCCGTCGACGAGACCGACGCCGGCCGCGAACCGCCACTCCCCGCGCGGCGGGACGCCCGGCTCGGGGAGCTGGAACGGCCGGCCGGCGGCGTCGGTCAGGGTGACGGTCGCCTGCTCGTTCGTCTCGGCGAGCGCGGGCACGCGCACGCGCAGCCGCGCGGCCGGCGCCAGGACGACCTCGACGACGCCCGCCGGCACCGTCACCCGGCGCCGCTCGACCGCGCCCCCGGGGGCGGCGATCCAGAGCTCCCACTCCCCGGGCGGGAGGGTGGCGAAGCGGGTGTAGCCCTCCGGCGTCAGCCCGCGCGCCTCGGAGAGCGCGAGCCCGCCGGCGGGGTCGAACGCGGCGACCGTGACCACCACCGGCGCCCGGCCCGAGGCGAGGCGCACGACGAGGTCCAGCCCCGAGGTCGGGGCGAGCGCGATCTCGACCTCGTCGGCGGCCGCGCCCGCGCCGAGGTCGAGCCAGCGCTCGGCGGGGGCCCAGCCGTCCTTGTGGACGAGCAGCCGGTAGCTCCCGGCCGCGAGCCGCGCCTGCCGGAACCGCCCGTCAAGCCCGGTCGCCACGGTGTAGAGCGAGGCCGGCTCGCCCCCCGGCTCGCCGAGGTGCTGGTAGAGCTGGACCAGCGCGTCCGCGATCGGCTCGCCGCTCGTCTCCGCCACCACCCGCCCGCGCAGCTCGACCGTGCGCACTTCGACGACGACGTCGCGATCCGCGCTCAGCTCGAGGTCCTCGTTGTGCGCCACCAGCTCGCGCGGGTTCGCCAGCGCGAGCCGGTAGCTCCCGGCTTCGAGGTCCTCGAAGCGGAAGGCGCCGAGGTGGTCGGTGGCCGCCGCGCGCTCGACCGCGACGTCCCTCCCGCGGAGGCCGACCGAGGTACCCGGCAGCGGCCGGCCGTCGTAGAGGACGAGGCCGGTGAGGACGACGCCGCCGCCGAAGCGCAGGTCGCGCTCGACGCCGCGCACGCCGCGCGCGATCGCGACCCGGGCCTCGGCCTGGCGCCGGCCGCCGGCGAGGCGGGCGGTGACCCGCCACTCGCCGGGGGCCAGGCCGGCGATCTCGTAACGCCCGCCCGGGACGACCCATCCGGTCTCGACCTCGCCCTCGAGCCGCTCGGCCTCGATCTGGACGCGCGGCAGGTCCTCCGCGGGCAGGCCGAGGAGGCGGCCGGAGAGCGTCGCCGCCGGCGCGAGCACGACCTCCAGCCCCTCGACCGGCCCGCCCTCGACGGCGACAGCGTCGAAGCGCTCCTCGCGCCCGTAGCCCGCGGCGACGGCGGCGAGCGTGTAGTGGCCGTCGGCGACGGTGGGGACGCGGAAGCTCCCGTCTTCGCCGCTCGCGGCGCGGTAGTCGCGCCGCTCCGAGCGGCCGATCAGCCGCAGCTCGATCGCCGCCCCGGCGACCGCCGCGCCGTCGTCGTCGACGACGCGGCCGGCCACCGGCCAGCCGCCGGCGAGGACGAAGTCGACCGCGTTGTCGCCGGGCTCGACCTCGACCCGCTCGACCAGCCGATCGTAGGCGGCGTGGTCGACCTGGACCAGCCGCCGGCCGGGCGCCACCCCCTCGAGGCGGTAGCGGCCGGCCTCGTCGCTCTCGGCGCGCGGCCGCCCCGCCGTGATGACCGCCCCCGGCACGGGGTCGCCGCGGCGGTCGGTGATCCAGCCGCCGAGCGCGGCGCCGCGCGCG
>CAZNIX010000051.1:0-16563 GCA_964573125.1 uncultured Thermoanaerobaculia bacterium | reverse complement strand
TCCTGGTGTACGTCCATACGATCGTTCCGCCGGCGCCGGCCGGCCCCGGCGGCGCCAGCTCGAAGCGCAGCCGCTCGAAGCCGGCGGCGAGCGTCCGCAGGTCGTTGCCGGCGCCGACCTCGGCCGGGCTGCGCCGGTGGCCGAAGCGGAAGAGCAGGCGGTTGGCGCCGGCGGCGAGCGGTACGGTGAAGCGGTGCTCGGACGGCTCCGGCGGCAGCTCGAGCCGGGCGACGACGCGCCCGCCGGCCGCCACCTCGACGAGCTGTGCCGGCGCTCCCGGCCAGTGGAACGGGAAGAGCGTCAGGACCGCCGCGACCGGCCGCGATTCGGCGGCGAAGAGCGTCACCTCGGCGGTCTCGCCGGTCGCCCAGACGAAGGTGCGCCCATCCGCCGCCTCGTCCCACGACCAGCCGGCGCCGAGGTGCCGGCGCGCGTCCGCCGTGCCGAAGTCGATCTCCGCCGCCTCGGCCTCGACCTCGGCCAGCGGGAAGGCGGCGGCGAGGTCGATCGGCTCCCCGCGCGGCGGCGGGCCGCCGCACGCCGCCGTCAGGACGGCGAATGCGAACGACGCGAAGAAGGCGGAGCGCGGGCTCCCGGCCGCACGCCGGCGGCCGCGGCGCGAGCCGGCGAGCGCGAACGGCAGGAGGAAGCGGGAAGGCGGGAGCCGCGGCGCGGTCATCGCTCGGACTCTACCCTCCCGCGCCGCCGCCGGCCGGCCCGGGGTGGCGAGCCCTCGGCCCGTCCAGCGAGCCCGCGCCGCCTCGAGCGCGGCCACCGGGCTTGCCCCGCCGTCCGGCTGCGCGCCCTCCCCGGCCCGCGAGCCCGCGCCGCCGAGGTGGGGGCCGCGCTACCGCACCAGCGGCCGGTACTTGATCCGGTGCGGCTGGTCGGCCTCGGCGCCGAGACGCCGGTGGCGGTCGGCCTCGTAGTCCTGGTAGTTGCCCTCGAACCAGACCACCCGGCTGTCGCCCTCGAACGCCAGGATGTGGGTGGCGATGCGGTCGAGGAACCACCGGTCGTGGCTGATCACGACCGCGCAGCCGGCGAAGCCGAGCAGCGCCTCCTCGAGCGCGCGCAGCGTGTCGACGTCGAGATCGTTGGTCGGCTCGTCGAGCAGCAGCAGGTTGCCGCCGCTCTTGAGGAGCTTCGCGAGGTGGAGGCGGTTGCGCTCGCCGCCCGAGAGGTTCGCCACCTTCTTCTGCTGGTCGGGGCCGCGGAAGCCGAACGAGGAGGCGTAGGCGCGGGAATTGACCTCGCGGCGGCCGAGCAGGATCAGCTCCTTGCCGCCGTCGGAGATGTCTTGCCACACGGTGCGCTCGCCGGCCAGCCCTTCGCGGGACTGATCGACATAGGCGAGGACCACCGTGTCGCCGACGCGCAGCGTCCCGGCGTCGGGCCGCTCCTGGCCGACGATCATCCGCACCAGCGTCGTCTTGCCCGCGCCGTTGGCGCCGATCACGCCGACGATGCCGCCCGGCGGCAGGAGGAAGTCGAGACCGTCGATCAGCAGACGGTCGCCGTAGCCCTTGGTCAGGCCGCGCGCCTCGACCACCAGGTCGCCGAGCCGCGGGCCGGGCGGGATCGTGATCTCGGCCGGGCCGCCGCGGCGCTCGGCGGCCTGCTCCTCTGCGAGCAGGCTCTCGTACTGCGTGATGCGCGCCTTGCCCTTGGCCTGGCGGGCGCGCGGTGCCATCCGCAGCCACTCGAGCTCGCGCTGGAGCGTGCGCCGGCGCGCCGAGGCCTCCTTCTCCTCCAGTCCCAGCCGCGCCTCCTTCTGCGCCAGCCACGACGAGTAGTTGCCCTGCCACGGGATGCCGGCGCCGCGGTCGAGCTCGAGGATCCAGCCGGCGACGTTGTCGAGGAAGTAGCGGTCGTGGGTGACCGCGACCACCGTCCCCTGATAGTCGCGCAGGTGGCGTTCGAGCCAGGCGACCGACTCGGCGTCGAGGTGGTTCGTCGGCTCGTCGAGCAGCAGCAGGTCGGGCTGGCGCAGCAGCACCCGGCAGAGCGCCACCCGCCGCACCTCGCCACCCGAGAGCACGTCGGCCGAAGCCTCCGGCGGCGGCAGCCGCAACGCCTCCATCGCCAGCTCGAGCCGGCTGTCCAGCTCCCAGGCGCCGGCGGCCTCGATTGAGTCCTGGAGCTTGCCCTGCTCCTCGAGCACACGCTCCATCTCCTCGGGCGACATCTCCTCGCCGAGCCGCATCGACAGCTCGTCGAACTTCGTGAGGAGGGCGCGGGTGGGGGAGACCGCCTCCTCCACGCACTCGCGCACCGTGGCGCCGGCCGGGAGCTTCGGCTCCTGGGGCAGGAACCCGACCGTCATCCCCTCGGCGAGAAACGCCTCGCCGCCGAAATCGGAGTCCTCGCCGGCCATGATGCGCAGGAGCGTCGACTTGCCGGCGCCGTTGGCCCCGAGCACGCCGATCTTCGCCCCGTAGTAGAACGACAGCCAGATCCCGCGCAGGATCTCCTTGCCCTGCGGGGTGACCTTGCGCAGGTCCTTCATGGTGTAGATGAACGGGGGTGCCATGGTGCGAGTAGACCTCCGGGGGCCGCGACCTATCCTCTCAGCGTCTCCAGCCATCCGGCCGGGTCGATGACCAGAAGCCGTTCGCTCTCGATCTTCTCGGCGATGCGGCAGACCAGGACGCAACGGTCGGCGCCGATCAGGTCAGCGGTCTTGCGCAGGCGGTCGACGGCGGCGGGTGAAGGGTCGCTGGTCAGCTTGATCTCGACGGCCCAGCGGCGCGTGCCCCAGTCGAGCACGAGGTCCAGCTCGTAGCCGTCGGACGTGCGGAAGAAGAACGGCTGGGGACGATCGCCCGCGGTGGAGAGGACGGCGAGGGTCTGCTCGATGACGAATCCCACCCAGCTCGCGCCCACCCAGGGCTGCCGGTAGAGCTGCTCGATGCCGGTGACGTTCATCAGGGCGTGCAGCAGACCGCTGTCGCGCCAGAAAACCCTCGGCGTCTTGACCAGTCGTTTCTTGAGGTTGGTGAAGTAGGGCTGGAGGCGACGGATCAGGAACGCCCCCTCCAGGAAGTCGCAGTAGGCGAGCACGGTCTTGTGGTCGAGCGCCAGCGCGGTGCCGAGCTGCGAGGCGTTGAGCGGCTGGCCGTCGACGGCGGCGAGCATGGCGAGGAGGCGCATGGTCAGCCTGGGCTTGGCGGACAGGCCCCAGGCCGGCAGATCGCGGGACGCGAGTGTCTCGAGGTAGTCGTGCTGCCATCCGGGGAACATCACCGGATCCAGGATGCCCCCGTCCGGGTAGCCGCCCCGAAGCCACAGGTCGTCCACCGAGATCGCCTTCAGCTCGGGGAGGATGAAGGGCGTCATGCGCACCAGACCCAGCCGGCCGGCGAGCGATTCGGAGACGTTCTCCATCAGCGCCGGGGAGATCGACCCGAGCAGCAGGTACCGCCCGTTCTTCTTGCGCTCGGTGTCGATCGTGCCGCGCAGTCGGCGGAAGACCAGAGGGGCCTGCTGCGCCTCGTCGAGGATCACCAGCTCCCGGCCGGCGGCCAGCCTGTCCCACTCGGCGTCGAGCCGGACCTCGCTGCCCGGGCTCTCCAGGTCGAAGTAGACGCCGCCCAGCTCCCTGGCGAGAGTGGTCTTGCCGCACTGGCGCGGTCCGAGGAGAGCGACGGCAGGGAACCTCGCGAGCTTCTCCCGGACCTGCCGGGTGTAGAGGCGCGGGACCATCCTTGTATTATGGGAATCCATTCCCAGATTGCAAGCTCAGTCGGCCCCGTCCGTGCCGGTGGTTCCTCGAAGGAGACGCCGTGCTTCTCGAGGTTGGTGCGCAGGTTGACCGCGTGCGGTTCCTAGCCCTAGCGAGCGGTTCCGGCGAGGCGACCCCGCATCTCCTCGGTGGAGATCCCCTTCCCGGGGGGGCAGCGCGTCCGCGATTCCGCGATGAGCGCCAGGAAGTCGGGGTTCGTGCCCAGCGAGAGGTTCTCGAGATCCATGTCCTCGATCGGCACGAGAGCGGCCACGGGCTTGCCGCGTTCGGTCACGACCACCGGCTCATGCCGGCCTTCCTCCGCGAACTCCGAGAGGGCGCTGGTCGCCTCGCTGATCTCGATCGTCTTCACGGCGGGATCTCCCTGCTAGCCTACCGTGTGTTGCCGCACAGACGGCTCGTCGAGATCGAGGTTACCAGCCGCCGCGCCGGACTGCGGGAGCTGGAGCATCTTCGCCTGGGCGGACTCGAGGATCGAGTCGCGCACGTAGGCGCTGGCGTTCACGATCTCGATGCCGATCAGCTCGCCCTTGGCGTTGAGCTCCGCCGTGACGTTCGGGCTGAGCTCGACGCTCGACGCCTCCGCCTCGTCGGAGATCGCGAGGTGGAGCACGTCCGCCTGCTCGAAATAGGCCGGCCGTGGCTTACGCATGGATGTATCTCCCGGTCTTCAGGCGGAGGTTACAAGAAAACGACGCGGACGGCTGTGCGGTAGCATGGGCCGTCGGGGCGGACTCACAGCCCGTCCGGAGACCTCGGGATGGCCTTTGCCGCGACCGCCTATCAGCACATCGTCCTCGACGCGCAGGGTGTGCCCGTCGTCCAGGGTGCCAACACCAAGGTGGTTGAGGTCGTTCTCCATGCCCGGAGCTCCGGCCTCACCCCGGAGCAACTCGCCGGGGAGCTGCCGCATCTGAGCCCGGCGCAGATCCACTCGGCCCTGGCGTACTACTGGGACCACAAGGAGGCCCTCGACGCCGATATCGAGGCGCGGCGGGAGTTCGCCCAGCGGATGCGTCGAGAGATGGGCCAGCCCACGTTCGCCGAGCGCCTGGCGCGCGAGCGCGGCCACGGCTGAATGGCGATCCGGCTGTACATGGACCACAACGTCCGGGGTGCCGTGACCAGAGGGCTGCGGCGCCTCGACCTAGACGTTCTGACCGCCTTCGAGGACGGGTCGCACGGACTCGACGATCCGCCGCTGCTCGACCGCGCCGGCGCCCTGGGCCGCGTCCTGTTCAGCAACGACGACGACCTCCTCCGGGAGGCGGTGCGGCGGCAGAGGTCCGGGGAGCGGTTCCGAGGGCTGATCTACGTGCATCAGGACCGTTTGACCATCGGCGAGACGATCGAGGAACTCGAGGTCGTCGCCGGGGCTTCGGCGCCGGAGGAGTTCGAGAACCAGATCGTCTACCTCCCCCTGGGGTAGGTGGTCTCGGCTCAGGCTGCCTCGGCCTCCCGCGGATCGACGACCTCGAGCCCGTTCCACAGCTCCAGGCTGAGCCGAAGAGCGTCCCGCATGGCGAGGGGATGCTCGAAGCGGCGCGCGTCGGTCGTCACGTGGAGGAACTCCCGCAGCACCTGGTGCGTCAGGCCGAGGCGGCTTCCGCGCTTGACCTCGCGCTCGAAGCAGCGGCGAACCGCCCGGTGGTGGGGCGCGTCCGCCATCGCCCAGTGCACCAGGGTGTCGGCATCGACTCCGAGTGTCGTCCGAAGCCGGTATAGGTCAAGGTCGGCACGAGGCTGGCGAGGCGGCGGACGCCGGCGGCCTCGAGGGTTGCCGCCAGGGCCGTGTCCAGGATGCGCTTGCGTCCGAGTCGACCGTGACTTCGACCGCATCGCCGAGGTCCGCCCGCTCGTCGTTCGCCGGCTGGGCTGACCGCCTCGCAACCGGGTCAGGATCCCGGGCGGAGCGATCGTCCCGGGAGGTTCGCGAACGGCCCGGATGCTCCCGGACCCGGTTCCGGTCACCACCGCTTGCCCATGCGCACGAGCGGAACCGCGGCGCCGCCTCGATCGTCGGTCAAGCGTTCGAGGACCTCGTAGCCGCAGGCGCGGTAGAGGGGCTCGCCTGCCATGGTCGACATCAGCTCCGCTCGCTGGAAGCCTTCCGACCTGGCCGCCTCCTCGCAGAGCGCGAGGATCAGCCGGCCCACGCCCTTGCGTGCGTGGCGCGGATGGGTGTACATCGCCCGGACGCGCGCGGCGTCCTTCGCCGGATCGAGCGGCGCGGCGTCGCGGCCCGGCGTCTGGTCGCCGCCGTAGAGCGTGGCGCGGCGGCTCCATCCGCCGCAGCCTGCCGGCTCGCCGTCCGCCTCGACGATGTAGTAGGTGCCGTCCTCGACGAGCCGAGTGTCGAGTCCCATGATCGCCCGGCTCGACGCGATCTGGCGCTGGTCGAGGAACGGTTTCTGCAGCTCGGAGATCGCCGCCTCCATCAGCTCCCGCAGGGCGTCGAGATCGGCGCGGCGGGCGAGCCGGTGGGTCAAGGTCGGCTTGGTCATCGCGGCGCCCGGCCGGATCACCGGCCGGGAGCGGAAAGGCCGAGTCGGTCGAGGAGGTCCGCCGCGCGCGCCATGTCGTCGCCGGCAGCGGGAACCGCGATCCGATCGGTCGCGAAGTCGTAGATCGCGGCGACGTCCTCGCCGCCGTCGCGGTACTCGTTGGCGTACATCACGGCGAACAGTTTCCGCGGCTCGTCCGCGAGCAGGCGGAACGACTCCGGACCGTAGTCGCCGCCGCAGGTGGCGACCAGCCCGGTCGACCGCCTCGGTACGACCACCCGCCCGCCGCTGCGGACCTCGAAGTAGAGGAAGGTTCCGACGTCGCAGAAGCCGTCCTCGTAGATGCGGATCTCGCGCCCCTCGCCACAGTCGAGGGTCACGAGGTGGCAGTAGTCCTGGAACAGACAACACCCGGCGACCGCCAGAGCGAGGGCGGACGGAACCAGCCTGCCCAGGTTGCCGGTGGCGGACACCGCGGCAGTCTAGCTCCAAACGAGCGCATCTCGGCCTCGAACGGCTTGTGGGTGCCGGGCCGATTGTGCTACTAGTAGCACCTATGGCTGCGGCAGGGATCCGCGAGCTGAGGCAGCGGGCGAGTGAGCTTCTGGGCCGGGTGGCTCGAGGCGAGACGATCGAGATCACCGATCGCGGTCGCCCGGTGGCGCTGCTCTCGCCGCTGCCGGAGGGGAGCAGGCTCGACCGACTGCGCGCCGCGGGTGAGATCGAACCGGCGACCGGCGTGCTCGAGGATCTTCCCGAGCCGCTGGACCTCGCCCCCGGCGTCGAGCCGCCGTCCGAGGTCCTTGCCCGCCTGCGCCGCGACGAGCGCTGATCGTGGCGACCTACGTCGACTCCTCGGCGATCGTGAAGCTCGCGGTCCGTGAGCCCGAGTCCGCCGCGCTGCGTAGCTATCTGCGGCGCAGGCGCCCCCTGGTGTCGAGCGCGCTCTCTCGGGCCGAGGTGCTGCGTGCGCTCCTGCCGGCGGGCGATGCGGCCGTGTCGCGAGGCCGGAGCGTTCTGCGCCGCTTCGATCTCGTTCGCCTCAACGACCGCATCTTGAATGCCGCCGGTCTCCTGCTTCCGGCCGGGCTTCGCACTCTCGATGCCATTCATCTCGCGACAGCCCGTCAGCTCGGCGACGAAGTGCGTGCACTCGTCACCTACGACGGAAGGATGGCCGAGGCCGCGAGGGAGCTCGATTGGCGTGTCGTCAGCCCGGTCTGATCCTCGGGGCTGCCTCGGCCTCCCGCGGATCGACGGTGGACGGCCGTGCAGCAGGTTAATCCGCTGATTGCTTGCGGTCGGCGGTGGTATGGTCGTCGCCAGAGAAGCGTCCTCAAATCACGTGATGGACGACGAGAGGTCGATTGACCAGGCGCCCCTCGCGGAGATCGCCAAGAGCGATGCCTCCACAGATGTGCGCTGTGCGGCGGTATGGAGACTGAGCGACCAGGCAGCCCTCGCCGAGATCGCCAAGAGCGATGCCAGCGCAGATGTGCGGTGGGTGGCGCTTCAGAGGCTTGAGGCCCGCGATCCGACCGTCGCCGAAGTCGCCAGGTCCGACCCGTATGGGCCTCTGCGCAGGGCCGCAGTCCAGAAGCTCCAGGACCAGTCTCTCCTCAACTACGTGGCCAGGACGGGGACCGACCTGGAGGTGCGGAGAGAGGCAGTCAAGAAGGTCGAGGACCCGCAGGTCCTCGCTGAGATCGCCAAGAGCGCCGGCAATCTCCATGTCCAACGACGAGCGGCTTGGCAGCTACGAGACCAAGCGCTGCTCCTCGAGCTCGCCATGTCCGCAGCGGACCCCGAAGTGCGGGTAGTGGCAGTGCGGAAGCTCGAGGACCAGTTGGCTCTCGCAGAAATCGCCAAGACCGACGATGAGCGGGTACGCAAGGTGGCGGTCCAGGGGCTGGAGGACCGGGAGGGTCTGGCGGAAGTAGCAAGGACCGCTACGTTCGACCTCGCCTTGGTGGCGCTCGAGAAGTTGTACGACCCGAGCACCCTCGCCGCGGTGGCCAAGACCGCGGGCAACGCTCTGGTCCGCCAGGCCGCGCTGAAGAAGATCGAGGTCCTGGCTGCCGTCGCCGAGCGGATCCGCAGCGACCCGATCGAGGTACGTCGTAAAGCAGCCCGGGAGGAAAAGGATCAAGCGGTCCTTGCCGGAATTGCCAAACACGATCCTTTCTGTCGCCTGGTAGCGGTGAAGAGACTCGAAGATCAGGCACTGCTCGCTGCATTTGCCAAAAACGACAGCGAAGAAGAGGTGCGCAGAGCGGCAGTCAGAAATCTCTGGGATCAGGACACCCTCTACGAAGTTGCCATCGCCGACAGCCACAAGGCGGTGCGCTTGGCGGCAGTCGGTAACTTGGAGGACCAAGCCGCCATCGCCGTGGTCGCCAGCACCGATGCCAGCCAACTCGTACGTTCGGCTGCGGTGAGAAAGTTGGAGGATCGGGATATCCTTGAAGAGATCGCCAAAACCGACCGGGCCGCGCGTGTGCGCCTGGAAGCGATGAAACAGCTCGTGAAAGCAGTCGCCGCCGAGGTCGACAAGGCCGACCGTGACGAGCAAGGCCTGCGTCACTCACCTTTAGAAGGATTGGAGGATCAGAGGGTCCTCAGCGTGATTGCCACGACTGCCAAGAGCAGGCGTTCCTGGCGGATGGCGTTGAAAAAGATCGAGGACCATGAGATCCTCGAACGAATCGCCAGGACCGCGACGGATTGGGAATTGAGATCCGAGGCTGTGGAGAAGCTGGAGGATCAAATAGCGATCGGCACGAGCGCTTTCGACGTAGAGGCCGCCGTGCGCAGGTCCGCTGTGAGAAGACTCGATGATCCGGACGTACTCGAGATAAAGGCGGCGTCTGATGAGAACGACGGCGTGCGATGGGAGGCGGTGAAGAAGGTATCAGACGAGGCGCTCCTTGCCGAGCTCGCCAAGACGGCGAGCTACTTGGTCCGTGAAGCAGCGATGGAGAAGCTAGAAGACCCGAAGCTGCTCGCCGAGGTCGCGCTGGCCTGGGAAACCGATGGCGTTACCATGGGCTGGGATAGGGACCATGCATGCTCGAGGGTACTGAACAGGATTGACGACCCGAAGGTGCTCGCTGAAGTCCTCACCAAGAGCAGCTGGTCCCCTGCCTCTGAAGCAGCAACACTCAAACTTGACAACCCATGGCTCCTTGGCAAGAGGGGGGTATTGGAAATCCCGAAATGGCCAGGTATCTTTCGCTCCGGCTTCAGGCCGGAAGCTAAAGATCATCGCGTAGTACAGCCATTGCTAATAGAGGTGATCTCGGTCAGTGAGCCTCTGGCCGATAAAGCCCCCGATAAAATAGCCCTCCACATTCTGGAGGAACTGGTCGAGGAACTCGGGCCAGAGATGGACGAGGTGCAGCTCAGATCCGTCCTGACTTTGCCCGATGACCTGCTCAAGGAGTTCACGGCTCCGGAGGATTATGGTGGGGGAACATACAAGTGGACCCTCGACTGTCGATGGGTAAAGAAGCTCGCACGAAGGGAGCTTGCCGAACGCGGTCTTGAATAGACCCAGACAGCGACTGGCAGACTGAATCGTTCTGGGGGCGGGGGACCGGGTCTTCGAGGGGAGCCTCTGGTCGCGGGCAGCAACGAGCTGAGCGTGTCGGTGCCGGCGGACGCGGTGCTCGGTACGTCGATGGCTCGTTTCCGCCTATCGTCGAGCGGTACGGCCGGGCCGACCGGCGCCGCGAGCGACGGCGAGGTCGAGGACTACTCGGTCGAAATCCGTCGACGACCTCGGGCCGCGAGTCCAGCAGGTCGCTGTGGTCGCGGGCCCGGTGATCGAGGGCTGCGACACGGTCCGCGTCACCGTCGAGGGGCTGGCGTCGATGCCTACCTGGACCGGCTGACGCTCCTCGGAGCGCGGATCTTCGCCGGCGGGTTTGAGAGTGACGACACCACGGCGTGGTCTTCGGCCGCGCCGTAGAGCAGCTCCCGAACCGTGCCCGGGTAGCGGGCGGCCCAGCTCCGGAGCCGGCCGGGGTCGAGCTGTTCCCAGCTCCACTCGTCGGTGGCGGGCCGGCGGCCGTTTCTCAGCTCGAGGTAGAGGGTGTCGAGCACCGCCTTCTCGGGCTCGGCGCGGGGGACGCCGCGGGCGAGGGTGTAGCCGAAGAAGAGCTCCGGCTTGATCTGCTGGTAGTGGATCTCGCCCAGGCCGGTTGCGAAGCGCTTGGTCTTGTTGGTGCCGACGCAGGTCAGCACGTGGGGGGCTTGCTCTGCGATGCCGTGGGCGAACAGCGCCGAGGCGAGGGAGATGTAGCACGGAGGGTAGAGGACGGCCGCCACGTCTTCGAGGGAGGGCGCTCCGTCCGGGCGCAGCAGGTTGGCGTAGAGCGCCTTGCCCAGCCGCGCGAGCCAGCCCCGCGCGACCAGCCGCCGGGCGGCTTGCCGGGCCGCCGGCTCGGAGTGGCCGGCGAGCCGCGCCAGCTCGCCCAGGCGGTAGACGGCCTTGCCGGAGCGGAGCGCGGCCACCCAGTCCGCTTGCCGAAAGGTCCGGGGCGGCGCCGCGTCCCGGCGCTCGACGCCGCGGCTCACGCCAGACCCACGGCCCGCGCCGCGCCGTCGAGCAGCGCCCGGGCCCGGTCGCGGATCACCCGGTACCCCTCGCCGCCGAGCTGGCTCCGCTGGCGCCGCGGGAGGAAGCGGGCCATCTCCGTTTCGAGGTCGGCGGCGGCGACCGCGGCGAGGCGTTCCCGCACCTCGTCTTGGCTCGGCGCGACGCCGTAGTCGTCGAGCTTGCGCCGGAGAAGGTCGCGGTCGAGGGCCGTCTCCAGCACCTCGTCCAGGTACCAGAGGTCGAAGAGGTCGCGGCCCTTGAGGTAGGGGCGCCCGAGCGCCGCGGTGACCTTCTCCGCCAGCAGCTCGGCCGGGGGGAGCGCGGTGACCAGGGGGCGGCGCTCGAGCAGATCGAGCGGGCTTCGGACCGGGCGGACCGTGCCCTGGTAGGTGGGGAAGCGCGCGAGCTCGATCTTGACCCGGATCCGCTGGCCCGTGGCGTCGGGCGTGAAGTGGAACCAGTGGGTGGAGACGCGGCCGCGGGTGCGGGGCGGCTTCCACTCGGACTCCCCCTGTCCCAGCACCTGGAGGGTCAGCCGCTCGGCGTCGGGGCGGGCGCGCTCGACGATCCGCGCCGCCCGGTCGCCGTCGAGATCCCGGCCCGCCAGGTCGAGGTCTTCCGAGTACCGGTAGCCGCCGTGGACGAGATGGAGGCAGGTGCCCCCCTGGAACGCCATCGCCTCGCTGTCCGGGTGGGCGAAGAGGGCGTCCAGGAGGATCACGTGGAGGCACTCGGCCGCCACGATCCCCAGCGGGAGGCCTTCCGTAGCGGCGCGTTCGCGGAGGAGGGGGATCGACATCTCGCTTCCAGTTTACGACAAATCCGTCACGAATCGGAAGCGAAAGCGAGAGCCGGAACTTCGGTGGCCGCCTACGTCGGAGCCTCGCCTTCTCGGCCCAGTCGTTCCAGCTCGCGCACCAGATCGCTGCGGTCGAGTGCACTCTCCAGGATCGTCAGGAGGGAGCGGGTGCGCTCAAGCTCGAGAGCCGGCCCACGGACCGCAAGGATGCCCCGGGCGTCCTCGATGTCCTTCGGCCGCCCGGCCAGGATCTTGGAGCAGCAAGGCCTCGCGCTTCTGAACGCGCAGGCCGGCCGGCGGCCCGGCTCGTCTCGAGAGAAACAGACGGCGGCCGGCTGCGCCTGATTACGGTGCGGGTTGTCTAGCAGTCCATGCGCGGACCGATCCCGACGGAGGCAGAGATGCGAGTCCCGACAACGGTGCTGTTCACGCTTCTGATCCTGGGCGCGCTGCCGGCCCCGGGCGGCGTCGCTGCCGCCGCCGGGCAGGTGCCGGCCTCGGAAGTCCCGGAGGAGGCGGCCGGGCCCGAGGCCGCGGCGGTCGCCTGCGACCACGGCGCGCTCGCCGATCTCGAGGTCATCGACCTCCACGCCCACGTCCTCAACCTCGACTACGTGCCGCTCAAGGGGCTTTTCTACAGCGTCGGCGTGCCCTGGCCGC
This sequence comes from uncultured Thermoanaerobaculia bacterium, assembly GCA_964573125.1. Lineage (GTDB taxonomy): Bacteria > Acidobacteriota > Thermoanaerobaculia > Multivoradales > JBCCEF01 > CAVSQV01. The sequence continues at coordinate 4,255 of CAZNIX010000051.1, read as the reverse complement.
TGGCCGGCAAGCTGGCGCGGCTGCTCCACGGCGCGACGCCGACGATCGACCCTACCGCCGCGCCCCGGCCGGCCGCGATCCCCCCGGCCGAGGAGCTGGCCGGGATGTCGCGCGAGCAACTGACCGCGCGAGTGGAGGATCGGCTCCTCGCCCACGATCCCGGCGCCGTCGAGCGTCTCGAGCGCTACCGGCCGCGCCTGAGCAAGGCCCTGGCCCGGCACCGGCTCCGCGAGGCGGTCGAGGCGGACGCCGCGCTCGCCGCCGAGCCCGCCCGGCAGGAGGCCGTCGAGCAGACCCTCGAGCGCCAGTACGCGGCCCAGACCGGCACCGACCTGCTCGCCGAGCTGCTCTACCTCACCCTGCTGCGGGACGAGGGGGACCCCGAGTCGATGCTCGTCGCGACCGACGTCGAGCCGGCGAGCGTGCGCGGGACGTTGCGGACGATCGAGGTGCTGATGTCCGACGAGGCGGCGATCGTCGCGCAGGCCCAACGCGACTTCCCGGAGGTCGACCTCTTCGTCCACCACATGATGGACATGGAGCGGGTCTACGACGACCGCCCGCCGCTCCCCTTCGCCGAGCAGATCCGGCACGCCAGGTGGCTCGGCGAGGCGTTCCCGGGGCGGCTCGCGGCGTTCGTCGCGTTCGACCCGTTCCGCCGGGACTTCGCCCTCGTCGACCAGGGCGTCGCGGCCGGTGCCGCGGGGGTCAAGTTCTATCCGCCGGCCGGCTACCGGCCGCGGTCGACGCCGGTGCCGCCGAAGCCGAAGCTGCGGATTCCGATCACCGCCAGCCTGGCGCAGCGGCGGCAGTACCGCTCCCGCTACCGGGACTTCGACGGTCCGCGGATCGACGCGCTGACGCTCGAGTTCTTCACCCAGGCGGCGGAGAGGGGAGTGCCGATCTTCAGCCATCAGACCGACCAGGGTCTCGAGGCCCACAAAGGCTGCGGCCGGCTGATGGGGGAGCCCTGCCACTGGCAGAAGGTGTTCCGGAAGCTAGCGGAGGAGTCCGGCGGCGCGGAGGACCCCTCGCCGCTGACGGTCATCTTCGCCCACTCGGGCGGCACTGGCTCGTGGATCGCGGGCGACGCCGAGGGGTGGCGGTCCTCCTTCGCGCTCCAGGCCTACAACCTCTGCGTCACCTACGAGAACGTCTACTGCGATCTCGGCTTCGCGCCGCCGATCCTCGACGCCGAGGGCCCCGCGAACTTCGCGCGGCGCCTCGAGCGGCTCCTGAGCAAGCCGGTCGACCCGGCGCGGCCGATCCCCGACGACCTGTGCGCGGCGACGGAGGAAGTCGCGCCGCGCTACGACCTCGGGACAAAGCTCGTCTACGGCAGCGACTGGCTGGTGATGCGGCACGCGCGGCGCGCCGACGCCGCCTGCCGCTTCAACGAGGCGTTTCAGGCCCCGGCGCTCCAGCCCTACCGCGCGGCCTTCTTCGGCGGCAACGCCCGCCGCGCGCTCGGCATGGAGCCGGCGCCGCCCGCCGCTCAGTCGCCCGGCGCGCCCCCGCCCGGCGCGGCGCCGATGCAGTAGAGGCCCTCCGCCGTCCGCAGGTAGATGCGCCCGCCCGCGATCGCCGGGGAGGCGAGGGTGAAGCCGGGGAGCGCGTTTTCGGCGACGATGCGCGGCTCGCCGGCGACCGCTACGACCGTCGTCACGCCGCTCTCGTTGACCGCGTAGAGCCTGCCGTCGGCGAGCACCGGCGAGGCGCTCTGGGTGCCCTCGGCGAGGCGCATCGGCCCGCCGATCTCCTCGCCGGTGGCGAGGTCGAAGCGGCGCAGGATGCCGTTGTCGTTGACCACGTAGAGGCGCTCGCCGTCGGCGACCGGGCTCGGCACGTCGGGGCCGCGGTCGAGTCGCCACGCCACCTCGGGCGCGCCCTTGGGCGGCACCGCGAGCGCGAGCAGCGGCGACACCCGCGAGGGGACGAACAGCCGCTCGCCGACCGCGATCGGGGTGGCGACGATCCGGTAGTTGCGCTCCCGGTCCGGGTTGAGGCCGGCGACCCGCCACAGCTCCTTGCCGGTCTTGGGGTCGTGGCCGGTGAGGTAGTCGGCGCCCGAGACGACCAGCTCGCGCCGGCCGTGGGCGGTGAGCAGCAGCGGGGTGGTGTAGGCGTCGGGCGACTCCATCCGGGCGTCGGTCGGGCGCTCGACCCGCCAGCGCGTCTCGCCGCTCGCGGCGTCGAACGCGATCAGGTAGGAGGGGTCGTCGGTGTGCATCCCGTGGAGCACCTGGACGACCAGCATGCCGTCGACGAGCAGCGGCGAGGAGGCGTAGCCCCACATCAGCCCGAACCGCCCGTAGTCCTTCTGGAGGTCGTGCCACCAGAGCTGGCGCCCGGCGAGATCGAAGGCCGAGACGATGCCGGTGCCGGTGACCACCCACACCCGCTCGCCGTCGGTCACCGGCGAGGGCGACGACAGGTCCTGCTTGCGCGTCTCCTTGTTGCCGGCGCCGAGCGGCCGCTTCCAGCGCACCGTGCCGTCGGCCGCCGCGACCGCCCACAGCTCGAGCCGCTCGCCGTGGCCGACGTTGAGGAAGACGGTATCGCCGGCGACGATCGGCGTCGCCCCCGAGACCCCGGGCAGCGGCAGCTTCCACACCACGTTCTTCCCCTCGCCCCACTCGACCGGCAGCCCGCGCTCGGCGCTGGTGCCGTCGTGGTTCGGGCCGCGCCAGTGGGGCCAGGAGGCGTCGGCGGCCGCGGCGAGAGCGAGCGCGCCCGAAGCGGCCACACCGGCCAGCCCGGCCGCGAGGGCGAGGGCGAGGCGGAGGGCGGAGCGCCGGCGAGGTGCGTTCATGGTCGAGCCTCCATCGAGCAACCGTTCGATGATAGCGGCACGGCCGGCGCCCTGGAAGGGCTGTCAAGATTCACCACGGCGTAGTGGCGATCTGACAGCCCGACTGCCTCCACCTTCGCTCCTGCCGCCCCTCCGGCCGGCGCTCCGCACCGCCGGCCGGAGGGGCCCGCCGGAGACTCTACGGGCAGGTGGCGAAGGCCGCGGTGTCGGTGATCGTCCGGAACCGGCGGCCCAGCTCGTTGGTGTAGACCTTGGGCGGGACGGCGGGGGACTGGGTGTCGGTGACGGTGATCGTGACCTCGACGTTGGTCAGGCCCGCGGCGAACACCCAGAAGGTGTTGAAGCCGGACAGGTTGCAGGCGTTGAGCACCTTGACCACCAGTTCGGTGTTGTTCGGGTTGAAGAACCAGAACTCGCCGCTGTCGTCGGAGGGGAGGATCGCCTGCCCCTGGCCGGAGGTCGCGGTGGCCCGCCACTCGGCGGTGACCCGGAAGCGGCCGTCGCGCAGGCAGTGGGTGGTGGCGTCGGGCCGGCAGAACGGGGGCGTGATCTCGGTCAGCAGCAGCTCTTCGTCGACGATCTGACCGACGCCGTAGGCGAAGACCTTGGGGTCGCCCGGCGCCCCGGGCTCGAGCCCGTCGGTGTCGAGGACGCCGAGCGTGCGATCGAAGGTGCCGGCGGGCGTGTCGATCACCTCGCCCATGCTCACCACCTCGCCGCGGTCCTCGGCGATGCCGGGGGCGTTCTCCTGCTGGTAGCGGGCGCCGATCGCCGGCGTGCCGAGCATGAGGATCCCGGGCGTCGCGCCGTCGACGCCGGCACGCCACGAGCCGTCGTGGTCGACGATCTCGCCGTCCTCGTAGTTGTCGACGTCCTCGCCGAAGTACCAGACGTCGCCGGTCTCGCGGCAGTAGGCGATGAAGTTGCGCGACACCTCCGTCAGCTCGCCGTCCTCGCTCTCCCGCTCCTCGACCACCCGCGTGCGCACGCCGTCGACCAACTCGGTGTCGGAGAGCACGGTGGTCAGCGACGAGATTTCGAGGATCTCGCCCTCGTCTTCCTCCTCGCCCTCGATGAGGAGCGCGTGGCCCGGCCAGAGCGGGAAGTACGGGTTGCTGCCGGTGCTGGTGAAGGTGCAGCGGTCGCGGTCGAAGTCGCTCGTGAAGTCGGGCTCGTGGGCGAGCGCGACGCCGGCCGGCAACACGACGGCGGCGGCGGCGAGCGCGACGAGACGGGTTCGGGCGGCGATCATGGTTTCTCCTCCCCTCGGGTTCGTGATCGGTTCGCGGGGCTGCTATCGTGCTTGGATGCCGCCGGGCCGAGGTTCCTTCGCGCGGAACGCGCCGGCGGCGGTGGGTCCATGAGCGAGCCCGACCGACCCCGCGTCCGCGCCCTGCTGCCGGCGGCGCTGCTGATCGCAGCCGGCCTCGCGGCCGGCGTCGA
>CAZNIX010000050.1:0-16585 GCA_964573125.1 uncultured Thermoanaerobaculia bacterium | reverse complement strand
GAGATCGGGCTTCCGGCCGCGCCTCTTCGCCACCGCTAACTTTCCCCCCGACCCCCCGACCAGTCCACCTCGAGGAACCGCCCAGTTGCCGAGCAGCCGCGTAAGGAGGGAGATGAGGACCTCGTGGACATAGTCCGGAACTTCCTCCTCCTCGAGGTGCCCGTCCACCACCTCCCCGGGCTCGTCCTCATCGAGGGCGACCCATTCTTCGAGGGTGATTGCGGCACCGACCGGCTCGAGCACAGCTTCGCGCCTCACGTCGAAAGACCACCACGCAGGGGACAATGCAATGCAATGGGGTTCGGACCCACGGCGCACCCTTCACTCACAGACCCACCACGCGCAGGTGCCCCCCCGATGTCTCTACGGCTCCGCGTTCCTTCAGCCGGGAGATGGCGCAGGCGACGGGCTCGCGCATCCCCTCGGTTGTCCGGGCGACTCCGAAGAGGCGAACTTTGCACCTCTGCGCGCCCTCGGCTCTCCCGGTCCGATCAACCCAGGACTTCTCCGCGATGCAGTCGCCGGAGGAAGCTCTCGACGGGCATCACCCGCGTGCCCTCGACCTCGAGCTCGCGGTCGCCGAGATAGACGACGTAGCTGTCGGCCTTCATCGCCGCGAGCAGCGCGGCGATCCCCTTGCGGTGCTCGCGACGGAACTCCTTGGCATGCTTGGCTTCGATGGCGACGGCCTTGGGGCCGCGCCACCACACGAAGTCGACCTCGCTGGCGCCGGGGGTCGCCCAGTAGCCGAGCGAGCCCTTGACGCCGGCGTAGTCCTGATAGGCGCGCAGCTCGTGCAGGAGCAGATGCTCGAGCAGGACGCCCTCCCAGTCGCGAGGAAGCGGCTGGTCGAACCCTCCCGCGGCGGCATGGAGCACGCCGGGATCGAACCAGTAGAACTTGGGCAGGGCGAGCTCCTTGACCTTGGCTCGCGGGCGGAAGGCCGGGAGCCACGTGCCGAGCAGCGTGTCGACCAGCACCTCGAAGTAGCCGCGCGCCGTTTCGCGCGCCACGGCGGCGTCGCGGGCGATGCCCGACACGTTCGTCGCCTGTCCGGCGGCCAGCGCCGCGACTTCCAGGAAGCGGGCGAAGCCGCCGAGGTTGCGGACCAGGCTCTCGGCCTTGATCTCCTCGCTCAGATAGACCGTCACGTAGGCGCGCAGGAACTCCTCGCGCGCGCTGTCGTCCTCCGCCGTCACGCTCGCGGGCAGGGAGCCGAAGCGAAGCACCTGCGACGCCGGCACCGAGAACCCGGTCTCGCCGCAGGTGAGCGGATAGAGGCGCATGAGGACGGCGCGGCCGGCGAGCAGGTTGGCCGAGCCGCGCCTGAGCTTCCGCGCCGACGATCCGGTCAGCACGAACTTCTTGTAGCCGTGCTCCTCCATGAGGAAATGGACCTCGTCGAGGAGCTTGGGCACGCGCTGCACCTCGTCGATGACGATCCAGCGATCGCGCGGCTGCGCCAGCACCTCGCCGCGGAAGAGCGACGGCTCCCGCTCGTAGCGCAACGAGGTCTCCGGCGGCAGGAGGTTGATCGTGAAGGCCTCCTTCAACGTCGTGCGGATCCAGGTGCTCTTGCCGGTGCCGCGGGGACCGAAGAGGAAGCACGAGGACCGGGGGGCGGGCAGGCTACGTGGAAACATCGCCGCCGAATTTACCGCAAAATCGGCGGCGACCTCTAGAGGGGAGCGCGGGCGTGGCGGCGATCCGCCCGGATAAGCTCACGGCGGAGGATCGATGACCGCTTTCCTCGCCGGCTTGCGCGACGAGCACCCGGTGCTCCTCGCCCTCTATGCCACGCTCTTCACCTGGGGGGTGACCGCCCTCGGCGCGGCCGTCGTGTTCGCCACCCGCCGCGTGCGGCAGCGGCTGCTCGACGCGATGAACGGGTTCGCCGCGGGCGTGATGCTCGCGGCGAGCTACTGGTCGCTGCTGGCGCCGGCGATCGAGCTCGCGGCCGAGAGCGGCGGCGAGGGCTGGCTCGCGCCCGGCGTCGGCTTCGTCGCCGGCTGTCTCTTCCTCGCCGTGGCCGACCGCCTGCTCCCCCACCTCCACCCCGGCCTGCCGGTCCGCGAGGCCGAGGGGCCGCCGACGCGCTGGCGGGAGAGCGCGCTGCTGGTGCTCGCCATCACCCTGCACAACATCCCCGAGGGGCTGGCGGTCGGGGTGGCGTTCGGTGCCGCCGCGGCCGGCTTTCCGGCCGCCACGTTCGAGGCCGCGGTGGTGCTTGCGGTCGGCATCGGCCTGCAGAACTTCCCCGAGGGAGTGGCCGTGGCGATGCCGCTGAGGGCCGCCGGTCTCTCCCGCGGCAGGAGCTTCTGGTACGGCCAGCTCTCCGGCGTCGTCGAGCCGCTGGCCGGCGTGCTCGGCGCCGCCGCGGTCCTCGCCATGCGGCCGCTCCTCCCCTACGCCCTGGCGTTCGCCGCCGGCGCGATGATCTACGTCGTCGTCGAGGAGCTGATCCCGGCCGCGCAGCGCTCGGGCAACACCGACCTCGCGACGGTGAGCACGCTCGGCGGCTTCCTGTTGATGATGGTGCTCGACGTCGCGCTCGGGTAGCGGCGGGCGTCGCGGCGGCTCGCGAGGCGCGCGGAGAACTCCTCGCCGCGGCCGGGGGATCTCGTCACGACCCGGCGTCGAGCCGGGCCGCTTTCATCAGCAGGTAGTTCCGCTCCGGGAGGCTCGACGTGCGGTGCGCCGCCTGGCGGTAGTGGGCGATCGCGGCCTCGTGGTCTCCGGCCATCTCGAGCAGGTGCGCGCGTACGGCGTCGACACGGTGGTGGCCGGCGAGCCGCCGGTCGGCGTCGAGCGCCTTCAGCAGCTCGAGACCGGCCGCCGGGCCGTGGACCATCGCCGCGGCGACGGCGCGGTTGAGCCTCACCATCGGGTTGTCGGCCATCCGCTCGAGCAGGCCGTAGAGGGCCAGGATCTGCGGCCAGTCGGTGTCCTCGGCGCGCGCCGCCTCGTCGTGGACGGCCGCGATCGCGGCCTGGAGCTGGTAGGCGCCGATCGAGCCGCGCGAGAGCGTCGCGGTGACCAGGGCGACGCCCTCATCGATCGCCGGGCGGTGCCACAGCGTGCGGTCCTGCTCGGCGAGGGGGATCAGCTCGCCGGCCGGGCCGGTACGCGCCGGGCGCCGCGCGTCGGTCAGCAGCATCAGCGCGAGCAGGCCCGCGACCTCGCCGTCGTCCGGGAGGAGGCGGTGCACCGCGCGGGTGAGCCGGATCGCCTCCCGGGCGAGATCGGTGCGCTGGAGGCTCGCGCCGGCGCTGCTCGCGTAGCCCTCGTTGAAGATCAGGTAGAGCACGTGGAGGACGCTGCTCAGCCGCTCGGCGCGCTCGCCGGCGGTCGGCATGCGAAAGCGCACGCCGGACATCCTGATGCTCTGCTTGGCCCGGCTGATGCGCTGCGCCATCGTCGCCTCGGGCACCAGGAAGGCGTTCGCGATCTCCGCCGTGGTCAGGCCGCCGACCGCGCGCAGGGTGAGCGCGATCGCCGACGGGCGCGTGAGCGCGGGATGGCAGCACAGGAAAAGCAGGAGGAGGGTGTCGTCGCGCTCGGCGCCGTCGCCGCCGTCGGGCGCGGGCGCCACCCGCTCGGCGGGCGGCGCCTGCATCACGACCGCGGCCTGGCGGCGCCGGCGGGCCAGCTCGGCGCGCAGGTGGTCGGTCATGCGCCGGCCGGCGACGTGGATCAGCCAGCCGCGCGGGTTGTCGGGCACACCCTGGTCGGGCCACTGCACGGCGGCGGCGATCAGCGCTTCCTGGACGGCGTCCTCCGCGGCGGCGAAGTCGCCGAACCGCCGGACGACCACGGCGAGCACCTGCGGCGCGAGATCCCGGAGCAGGTGCTCGCCGGTGGAGTCCACGCCGCCCTCCGTCACTCGTCGACCGGCGGCGGTCCGCTCATCACCTGGCGCACCTCGATCGCCATGTTCAGCGGGGCGCCGCCCGGTCCCGGCGCCGCCGAGGCGCCGGCGGCGATGGCGTAGGCCCGCTGCGGGCTCTCGACGTCGACGATCCAGTAGCCGGCGAGGAACTCCTTGGCCTCGGCGAACGGGCCGTCGGTCACCACCGGTGAGCCGTCCTTGCCCGCCCGCACCAGCCGCGCCTCGCCGGGCGCCGCCAGGCCCTCGGCGCCGACCAGCTCGCCGGCCTCGCTCAGCTCTTGGGTGAAGCGGATCATGAAGTGGATGTGCGCCTTGAAGTCCTCCGGCGGCCATTTTCCGACCCCCCAGTCTCCCCCGTCGCCGCGCGGCGCGTTCATCATGAGCATGAACTTCATCTCTCGGCTCCTTCGAGTTCGTGTTCCCGCGCCGCCATTGGCGCGGTCAAGGGGTACGTCGGAGCGGGCGGCGCGCTCTCGACATCCGCGGGCCCCTCTTCAGGTCGTCTCTCCTGCCGCGCCCCTCGGCTCGCCCATCAACTCGCCCCGCTCGTTGACGTAGCAGCGGCAGTTGCGCCGCAGCTCGTCGTAGAGCCGGGCGCGCGCGCGGTGGAGGCGGATCTTGACCGTGGCCAGGGAAACGCCGAGGCGGCGGGCGATCTCGTCGTTCGCGAGGTGCTCGAACTCGCTCAGCACGTAGACCTCGTAGTAGCTCGGCGCGAGCTGCCCCACGTAGTCGAGGTAGCAGGCGATCATCTCGTGGCGGATCGCCGCTTCCTCCGGGCTGCGGGATTGCGTGTCCGGTACGCGCGCGATCTGGGCCTCTCCCTCTCCGCCCTCGCCCGCGGAGCCCGTGGTGACGGCGAAACGATCGATCCCCGCGGCGCGCTTCCGCGCCAGGTCGCGGACCGTGTTGAGGGTGATGGCGTAGATCCAGGAGCCGAGCTTCGCCGGGTCGGCGAGGCTCGCCAGCGAGCGCTCGACCTTGACGAAGACCTCCTGCGCCACGTCCTCGGCGTCCCCGCCGCCGAGGAGCTTCGTGGCGTAGGCCAGGACCTTGCCGCGGTAGGCGTCGTGGAGCTGCGAGAACTCGGGGAGCGCACCGCTGGCCACCGGCCGGACCTCCGGCGGCATCCTACCGCCGCCGCCCGCCGGCCCGCCGTGACGCGGCCGCGCCCGCAGCGGAGGCTCTCCTACCCGCAGCATCGCGGTTCCGCCGCGGCCGCCTGCGTCGCAGCCAAGGTCCTCTCGCCGGTCTGGAGCGGTCCTCCCATGCGCGCGACGACCTCCCGGCCGACCGCCTCCGCGAAGCAATCGCGCCCGCGGATGTGGCCGACGATCGCCAGCGTGCGGGCGACGGCGTGGTTCGGGTTACCGCGCTCGAGGGCGCGCCGGATCGCCCGCTCGGTGCAGGGCTCGCAGCCGGCCGCGACGGCGACGGCGACGGGGATCAGGTCCTCGAGCCGGCCGGCGGCCTGCGCGTTGGAATGGGTCTGTCGGGTCGTGGTCTGGGCTGGGGTCATGGCTTTCTACCTCCTTCTGGCAATGAGACGAAGGGGCGGCCGCGCAAGATACGCGCCGCCGCGCCGCCGGCCGGGCGTCGCCGGTGTATCCCGGCCCGGAGCGGCTTCGTCCCAGGAGTAGAGGCGGGTGATCGATCGCCTCGAGGAGGTGTCGGATGTTCCGTCGTCGCAACCTGGGTCGGGCGGCGCGAAAGACCCTGGGGATCGCCGGCATCGCCGTCGCCGCGCTGGCGGGTCTCGCCGTCGCCGCCGGCGCGCTCTTCACGCTCGAGGTGCTCTCGCGCGAGCCTCTGCGCGCGGTGGCCTCGACCGTCCATCCGTCGCTCGCCCGGCGCAACTGCATCGACTGCCACGCCCCGATCGCCGACGAATGGCAGCAGTCCTTTCACTACCAGAGCCTCACCGGACCGTACTGGAAGGACGTGCGGGAGCTCGGTTACCTCGAGGTCTTCGATCGCACGCGCAAGGCGTGCGTCAACTGTCACGCCCCCGCGAACGTGCTCGACCTCGTCGATCCGGCCGCCCCGGCCGCGTCCGCAGAGGGCCCCCTGGGCGTCGAGTGCACGCCGAACCTGCTGCGCGAGCCGCGGGGAGTGATCCCGGCCGCGCGCTCCGACGACGTCGAGATGGGCGTCGATTGCGTCTCCTGCCACGTCGGCAAGGAAGGCATCGCGGGCTCGGGCCGGCATCCCACCTCCGCCCACGAGGTGCTCCCGGATCCCCGGTTTCAGGACGCCGCGTTGGCCTCCGAGACTCTCTGCCGGACCTGTCACAGCGCGGCGGTCCGCGCTTGGAGGACCACCCGGTTCGCCGCCGAGGGCGTCACCTGCCTCGACTGCCACATGCCGCCGACCACCGCCGCCTCCGTCACCGGCGGACCGGAGCGCCCTCGGCGAAGCCACCGCTTCCTCGGCGACAAGGACCCGGCCCTGCTCGCCGAGGCCGTCCACGCCTCGCTGGCGATCACCCCGGAGCGCAAGGCGCGCTTCCGCATCACGAACGATCGCGTCGGCCACTTCTTCCCCTCGGGAGGCAACTGGCTGTCGGTCAAGTACCGGGCCTACGATCGCGCCGGGCGACTGCTGCGGGAAGAGGCCGAGGTGTTCGGCAAGGAAGAGCCGCTGGTGCTCGATTTCCGGCCCTTCAACAGCGACCGGCGGATCCCCTCCGGCGAAAGGCGGGAGGTCTTCTTCTCGCTGCCGGAGGGACACGGCACCGTGGAAGCGATCGTCCAGTACCACGATTGGATGCGGACCAAGGCGGTCCTGGTCACGCTCAAGGAGGAGTACTGACCGCACGGTGTCCCGCCGAGTTGACTCCGCGTCCCTCTCTCGGCTATACCTCTCCGCCATGAGCTTCGCCGCCCACCCCGCGGTCGCGAACGTCGCGAACAATCCCGGGACCATCCGGGCCGGGGGCGGCTGAGCCGAAGACACCAGCGCACGCTCCCCCGACGGCCCGTACGGCGACCCCGTACGGGCCGTCTTGCTTTTGGGGCGGGCGCACCGCGGAGGACGCCATGTGCTCGATCCTCGGTCTCCTCGACCTGCGGGACGACCCCGCCCGCCACCGGCGGCTCGCGCTCGAGCTGTCGCGCCGGATGCGCCACCGCGGGCCGGACTGGAGCGGAGTGTGGAGCGGCGGGCGCGCCTTGCTCGTGCACGAGCGGCTCGCGATCGTCGACGTCGAGCACGGCGCGCAGCCGCTGGTCGGCCGCGGCGGCGCGGTCGCGCTGGCGGTCAACGGCGAGCTGTACAACCACGCCGAGCTGGAGGCCGCGCTCGCCGCGCCCTACCCGTTCACCACCCGCTCGGACTGCGAGGTGATCCAAGCGCTCTATGCTCAACGGGGGGCCCAAGGAGGGACCCAGCGCGGCGACGACCCGGCGGCGTGGCTGCGGGAGATCAACGGCATCTTCGCGTTCGTCCTCTACGACGCCGAGGAAGATCGCTACCTGATCGCCCGCGACCCGATCGGTGTGATGCCGCTCTACCTCGGGCACGACGCCGACGACCACCTCTGGGTCGCCTCCGAGATGAAGGCGCTGATCGACCGCTGCCCGGCGATCGAGGATTTCCCTCCGGGACACTTCCTCGACAGCCGGATCGGCAAGCCCGTGCCCTACACCGCCCCGCGCTGGCGCGATTACGATGCGGTCGCCGGCGGCCCCGCCGAGCCCGCCGCCGTGCGCGCCGCGCTCGAGGCCGCGGTCGAGCGCCAGTTGATGTGCGACGTGCCCTACGGCGCGCTGCTGTCGGGCGGCCTCGACTCCTCGATCGTCGCCGCCGTCGCCAAGGGCCTGTGCCGGCGGCGGGTCGAGACCGGCGGCCGCACCGAGGCCTGGTGGCCGCAGCTCCACTCCTTCGCCATCGGCCTCGAAGGCTCGCCCGACCTCGCCGCCGCGCGCACGGCGGCCGAGGCGATCGACACCGTCCACCACGAGTTCCGCTTCACCGTCCAGGAGGGGCTCGACGCGCTCGAGGACGTCGTCTTCCACCTCGAGACCTTCGACGTCACCACCGTCCGCGCCGCGACGCCGATGTACCTGATGGCGCGGCGGATCAAGGCGATGGGGATCAAGATGGTGCTCTCCGGCGAGGGCGCCGACGAGATCTTCGGCGGCTACCTCTACTTCCACAAGGCGCCCGACGCGCGCGCCTTCCACGACGAGACCGTGCGCAAGCTCGACCTGCTCCACAAGTACGACTGCCTGCGCGCCAACAAGTCGATGGCCGCGTGGGGGGTCGAGGCGCGCGTGCCCTACCTCGACGTCGCGTTCCTCGAGGTGGCGATGGGTCTCGACCCGGCGGCCAAGATGGTGCGCGACGGGCGGATGGAGAAGGAGATCCTACGACGCGCCTTCGCCGGCGTCCTGCCCGAGGCGATCCTGCGCCGGCAGAAAGAGCAGTTCTCGGACGGCGTCGGCTACGGCTGGATCGACGCCCTGCGCGCCCACGCCGACGAGCGCGTCTCCGACCGCCAGCTCGCGCGCGCCGCCGCGCGCTTCCCGCGCAACCCGCCGGCGACCAAGGAGGCCTACCTCTACCGCGCGCTCTTCGCCCGCCACTTCCCCACCGAGGCGGCCTGCGCCTGCGTGCCCGAAGGCCCGAGCATCGCCTGCAGCACGCCGGCCGCGATCGCCTGGGACGCCACGTTCGCCGGCCGCGCCGACCCCTCCGGCCGGGCGGTGGCGGGCGTGCACCGGGAGGCCTGGTAGGACCGAAGTGGCCACGGACGGCCGGCGGGAGGACCGCCGGCCGTCCGTGTGCGAGGGCGCTTCAGCCGCAGAAGGGCCAGCCGAGGGCGTCCATCGGCGGCGAGACGCGGTGGAAGACGATCGCGTGGAGGTGGTTGGCGGGGCCGCCATGGTCGCGCTCGCCGCTCAGGGGCCGGCGCCTTCCGCGCGAGGCTCGGCGCGGGCAGCCTCCGCCCGGCGGCGGGCGCACCCGTGGGTCGGGCTCGGGTGGGGCGCGGAGGAGGTCGGGCCGCATTCCGTCACCGTCAGCCACGCCACGCCGCCGCCCGCGGCGCAGAGGGCGGCGGAGATCCACATCGCCTGCCGGAAGGCCGCCGGAAAGGCGGGGCCCGCGAACTCGTCGAGTCCGCCGATCCCGGTCGCGAGCGGGATCAGCGCCGTGGCGAGGAGCCCGGCCAGGCGGGCGGTGGCGTTGTTGATCGCCGAGGCGACCCCCGTCCGCCCCTCCTCCGCCACCGCCAGGACCGACGAGGTGAGCGGCGCGACGAGGACGGCGAGCCCGGCGCCGAAAGCGAGCGTCGCCGGCAGGATGTCCGTCGCGTAGCCCGAGCCCGGACCGACGCGGGAGAACAGCGCCAGGCCCGCCGCGGCGACGAGGGCGCCGATCGTGATCGGCACCCGCGCGCCCCAGCGCTCGCCCCAGCGCCCGGCCCGCGGCGAGAGCGCGAGCATGAGGAGGTTGATCGGCAGCAGCGACGCGCCGGCCGCGAGGCCGCCGTAGCCGAGCACGCCCTGGAGCTGGATCATCAGGAAGAAAAACAGCGCGCCGAGGGCGGCGTAGACGAGCAGGGTGGTGGCGTTGGCGCCGGAGAACTGGCGCGAGCGGAAGATCCCGAGCGGCAGGAGCGGGGCCTGGCGGCGAGCCTCGTAGCGGAAGAACCCGAGGACGAGACTCGGCCCGAGCAGGCCGGCGGCGATCACCGCCGGCGTCGGCCCCCGGCTCGGCCCCTCGATCAGCGCCCAGACCAGACCGCCGAGGCCGGCGCTGATCAGGAGCGCACCGATGAAGTCCACCGGCTGCCGCGGACGGCGCGCCGGCCGCGGCAGGCGCGAGCGGCTGATCCAGAGCGCCACCAGCGCGAGCGGAGCGACGGCGGCGAACAGCCAGCGCCAGGAGGCGACGTCGACGACGCCCCCGCCGAGGAGCGGGCCGACCGCGGTCGAGACCGCGGACCAGCCGGCCCAGCGGCCGATCGCTTCGCTGCGGTCCGCCTCCGCGAACGCGGTGTCGAGGAAGGCCAGGCTGCTCGGCACCAAGAGCGCGCCCGCCGCGCCCTGGACGAGGCGGGCCGCGACCAGCAGGGGGAAGGTCGGCGCCGCGGCGCACAGGAGCGAGCCGGCGGCGAACGCGACCAGGCCGGTCTCGAACACGCGCTTCTGACCGAGGGCGTCGCCCAGGGCGCCGCCGAGCAGGAGCAGCGCGGAGAGGGTGGTCAGGTAGCCGTTGACGATCCACTGGAGGCCGGCGACGCCGAGGGCGAGATCCCGCCCCATCGCGGGCAGCGCCACACTGACCACCGTGCTCTCGAGGAACACCACGCCCGAGCCGAGGACGGCGGCCGCGATCGTCCAGCGGCCGGCGGCCGACGTCAGGCGGAGCTGCGGCGGTTCAGCCACGGCGCACATGGGCCCAGGCGGTCATCGCTCGGCGGTGCTCGTGATCGCTCTTGCCGAGCCGGCGGCGCGAAGCATGCCCTCGTCCTCGACGCCGGCCCGGGAGCCGGGTCCGCGCGGCGGCGATCGACCGCGCTGCGCGCGAGCGGTAGCCTACCCCGCGCTCGTGCCCGGGGGCTCTCGGCCCGCGAACCTCGCGCACGGCGCGACCGCGGCGTCACGCGCCCGAGCGCTCTCGCACCTCGGCGAGCGCGGCCTACCGCGTTCGAGCCGCCGCGGAGACGCGGAGGCCTGGGTGGTCGGCGGTAGAATCCGGGATCGTCCTCAGCTCTTCGGCATGTCGGCAGGCTCGGGGGTCGGACGGATGATCGGCACCCGCATCGGCGCCATCCGCATCGAGTCCCTGGCCGGCACGGGGGGGATGGGCGAGGTCTACCTCGGATTCGACGAGAAGCTCCGCCGCCGGGTCGCGGTCAAGACCTTGCGCGCCGGCCGGCGCCTCGAGCCGCTCGACCGGCAGCGCTTCCTGCGCGAGGCGCGGCTGCTGTCGCAGCTCCAACACCCCAACATCTGCCGGGTCTACGACTACGTCGAGGGAACCGACCTCGACTACATGATCCTCGAGTACGTCGACGGCCGGACGGTGCGCCGGCTCGCGGCGGACGGGATCGCCGCGGCGGAAGCCCTCCGCATCGCCGAAGAGGTGGCGCGCGCGCTCGACGGCGCCCACCAGGCGGGGATCGTCCACCGCGACCTCAAGCCGGACAACGTGATGGTGCGCCCGTCCGGAACGCCGCCGCCGCCGGCGGCTCACGGCGGCGGCCGCCGCCCTGGTCGCCGTGCTGCTCGCGCTCACCGGCGTCGCGTCGTTCCGGCTCGCCCGGCCGGAGCCGCTGCTCGAGCCCGGCGAGCGGGGACGGATCTCGGTGCTCCCGTTCGCGAACGCCACCGGCGATCCGGGCCACGACTGGGTCGAGCTCGGCCTGATGCAGATGCTCGCCGAGACCCTCGACGCCGCAGAGGGGATCGAGGCGGTGCCGGCGCACGAGGTCCTCGAGACGGTCGCGGAGCTCGGCCTCGAGCCGGGCGCGCCGCTCGACGACGCGCAGGTCCGCCGCCTGACTTCGGGCCTGGGGAGCGAGCTCGCGCTCGGCACGACGGTCGCCCGGGTCGAGTCCGGCTACCAGTTCCGCTACGTCGTCTATCGACACCGCCGCGAGCCGATCACCAAGGCGGTGACCGGCGCCGAGGTGATGGCGACCACCGGCCAGCTCGCCTCCCGCCTCGCGCTCCGCCTGCGCCCCGACACCCGGGCTGTCGACCTCGCCGACCGCTTCTCCGACGACCCCTACGTCAACCGCACCTACGCGATGGGCGTCCAGCAGCTCGACAGCGCCGGGCCGCGCGCCGCGGCGCCCTACTTCGAGGTCTGCCTGGATCGCGATCCCGGCATGTCGTGGGCGCGCATCCGCCTGGCCGACGCCCGCCAGCAGCTCGGGGACGCCGCGGCCGGCGACGCCCTGCTGCGGCAGGCGCTGGACGACGCCCGCGAACGCGAGGACCCCAAGCTGGCGGCGGAGGCGCTGCGCCAGCTCGGCTCCAACGCCCTCGATCGGGGCGACTATCCGGCGGCCGGCGAGCACTTGCGGCAGGCGCTCGCCGCGAGCCGCGACAGCGGCGATCGGGACGGCGTGGCGTCCAGCCTCAACCTGCTGGCGGTCAACGCCTACCGCAGCGGCGATCTCGGCCGCGCCGAAGCGCTGTGGAACGAGACCCTGGCCGCGGCCGGGGACCTCGGCAACCGCTACCTCGAGCTGGCGCTGCTCAACAACCTCGGCCTGATCGCCTATGAGCGCGAGGACCTGGACGCCGCCGAGGCGGCGTGGACGCGGGTCGTCGCCACCGCCCGGGAGCTGGGCAACCGGCGCGTCGAGGGCCTGACGGTGGGCAACCTCGGGCTGATCGCCGAGGATCGTGGCGACCTCGCCGCGGCGTCGGGCTACCACGCCCAGGAGGTCGAGATCCATCGGCGCCGGGGGGATCGGCAGTCCGAGGTGATCGCGCTGCACAACCTCGCCTCCACCGAAGCGAACCGCGGCCACTTCGAGCGCGCCGAGACGCTGGCCGACGGGGCCCTGGCGTTGGCGGTCGAGCTCGGCCAGCGCTGGATGGAGATCCACACCCTCGCCCTGCGCGCCGGTCTCCGCACGCGGCGGGGGGCCTTCGCCGCGGCGCGCCAAGACCTCGACCGGGCACTCGCGCTCGCCGAGGAGCTCGAGGTGCCCGAGAGCGCCGCCAACGCGGCCCTGAGCATGGCCTACTACCTGCTCCGCCGGGGCGAGCCGGAGCGCGCCCTCGGCTACCTCGAGCGGGCCGAGGCCGCGGGACCGACCGCCGAGTCGCTCCTGCTGCGGGCCCGCTACGAGCACTCCCGCGGCCGCTTCGCCGAGGCGGCGACGATCGCCGAGGCGGCGAGGGCGCAGGCCGGCGCCGCCTGGACCGACCTGCAGGAGGCCGAATGGGACGTCTACCGGCAGTCCGCCGAGCTGGGCCGGAGCTTGCCGTTCCCGCACGAGTCGCCGCCGCCCGAACCGGAAACCGCGAACCCGCCGTAGACGGAGGCGCCGGCGCTCCTCGACCGGTTCGTCGGTTCGCCGGTGGCGGCCGCCGACGCTGATGCCACGGAGCAGAGCGATGAAGGCGCTCATGCCGGTCTTGCCCATGGCGAGGAGCAGAGCCGAGCGAGACGGCGCGCCTCCGGCCCCCATATGGTATAATGGCATAGCTTGTTCGCCTGCGATGCACTCGTGACATCCGTCGACGCGGCGGGGGAAGGAGCGTGTGCCGATGAAAGGAACGCGAACGGACGCCGCCAGCCGACGGCGGGGGCGACCGCGGCCGATCCGCCGGATGGCCGGAGCCGTCCCGCTCCTCCTCCTCGGCCTCGGCGCGCCGCCCGCGGCGACATCGGCCGACCCGCTCGCCTACTTCACCGTGCCGACCACGGACGGGAGCTGTGGCAGCTCGACCTCGAACTCCCGGTCGGGTACCCGATCGCGCCGCTCGGGCTGCCCGACTCCGCGGTCACCGCCCTCGCCTTCTCGGCCGACGGACAGCTCTACGGCGCGGACTACGCCGCGGGCGGTCGGCTCCTGAGGATCGACCCCGCGACCGGCGCCGCGGCCGTCGTCGGCGGGTTCGCGCTGCCCGAGCCCCAGGTCGGCGTGTTCTGCCTCACGGGCGACGCCTGCGGCCGCCTCTGGGCCGCCGCGCGGGTGGGCGAGCCCGGGGGCGACTTCCGCAACGTGATGCTCGCGGTCAACCGGTTCAACGGCGCGGCGGTCGAGGTCGTCGAGCTCGGCCCCGGCGTGCCCGTGGGCGGGCTCGCGGCCCTCGGCGAGACGATCTACGCGCTCCATGAGCAGGCGCTCTCGACGTTCGACCCGACGGCGGGCTCCTTCGCGCCGATCGGCGACACCGGCATCGAGCGGTTCGACGGCTTCGCCTTCGACGCTGCCGGCACGCTCTGGGGCGTGACGAACCCGATCGCCGGCCCCGGAACCTCTCCACCGGCGCCGATCCATCACCTCGACCTCCAGACCGGTGAAGCGCAGATCGTGAGCTTCAACACGATCCCCGTCACTGGCTTCGCCATCGCGCCTCCGGCGGGCGCCTGCGAGTCCGGCCCGGCGCCGGAGATCCCGACCGTCTCGCCGCTCGGCCTGGCGCTGCTCGCCCTGGCGCTGGCCGCGGCCGCGGCGTGGCTTGCGAGAAGCCGCCTGAGCGCCCGCGGGGCCGAGTAGATCCCCCGGGGCCATCGGCCGGCCTGGACGCGTCTGCCAGTGCGGCCGCCACCGACAGCCATACCTCGAACGCGGCTCCGCCGTCGGCCGGCTCGCGAGATGCCGTTCGGCGAGCAGCGGCCGAGCTGGACCTGACCGGACGGCACCCGACCCGGCGGCGCTGACGAGCCTCAGCCGCTCCGCGCCAGCTCGTCGAGCTTGAGGACGGTGCGCCAGTTGCGCGTCGTCACCGGCGAGCCTACGAACCGGTCGAGCAGTCCCGGCGAGATCTTCGACCGCCCGGCGCCGCCGGCGTAGTGGATCCAGACCGCGTCGCCGGCCCGGGCGATGCGCTCGCCGGCCGCCGCGCGCTCGCTCAGCCGCTCCACGGCGTCGGCCTTCGGCGGCGCCTTGGACAGGGCGAGCATCACCAGGCCGGGCTCGCTCCGCGAGGCCTCGGGGAACGGGTTCCCGGCGACGATGTCCGGCCAGTCCGCCGCCGCCCGCACCACCACCGCGGCCGCGACGCCGAACCGCTGCTCGATCGCCCGCTCGAGGCCGACTCCGAGCCGCGCCGGAGAGGCGCCCGCCCGGAACACCAGGTTCCCGCTCTGGATGTAGGTCTGGACGTCCTGCCAGCCGAGGCCCTCGCAGAGGGAGCGTAGCTCTGCCATCGGGACGCTGTTCCGGCCGCCGACGTTGATCCCGCGGAGGAGCGCAATGAAGATGGCGGACGTCATCGCGGCGGCATTCTACCGGGTTGACAGCGAAACCCTGCCATGCTATATACACATTTCTACCGGCCCTTCCATGAGCTTACACCATACCCCCGCGGGCCCGTTCTCTCTTCCGTGGGTGGCGCGTCGCGCTGCTTCGCGGCCGGTGTCCAAAGGGCGAAGGAGAGCGCCATGAAGCGGACGGTCGCCCCGGTGCAACGCATCGACCTGGCGACGGGCACGGTGACCGTGTACCCCGACATGTTCGAGCTCGCTCCGTTCGCCATCACGCGACCGGGCGGCGCGTGCGGCGGCGCCGCGCCGGCTATCCCGGCGCTCTCGCCGCTCGGTGCGCTGGGGCTGGCCGCCGGCCTCGCGGCGGCGGGCGGGATCCTCCTCACGCGCGCGCGGCGGAGCAGACGTTGAAGCGCCGTGGCGTGCTCTGGTGGCCGCTCGGCGCGGCCGTCGGTCTCGTCCTGGCTCTCGGCCGGCGGCGCGCGGCGGCGCTCGCCGTGCTGGCCGCGCTGTGCGCGACCTCGGCGGTCGCCCGGACCTCGGCCGTCACCCTCACCTCCGATAGCCTCCTGGAGACGACCCTCCACCAGCTCGACCTCGCGACCGGGGACCTCGCGCCGATCGGCACTGTCGGACCCGGCCAGCGCTCGATCCTGGCGGTCTGGACGGCCGCCGGCGTTCCCTCGGGGCTTCAGGCCTGGGTGACCGTCGATGGGCTCGACGGCCCCGACTTGGTGCGCGCGGATCTCCTCACCGGCGAGACCGAGGTGATCGGTTCGTTCGGTCTCCCCGGCGCGGGAGGCGGCGGGCTGGCCTTCCATCCGTCCGGCGCGCTGTTCGCGATCGACTTCCCGGCGGGCCGCCTGCTCACCGTCGATCCCGCCACCGGCGCCGCCGACGTGGTGGGCACGCTCGGGATCGATCTCGACTACTACCCGAGCTTCACCGCCGACGCATGCGGCCGCCTGTGGCTGCTCAACTATCCGCTGGGGGAAGGGCCGATGCTCCACGAGATCGACCCGGCATCGGGTGTTGCGACGCCCGGGGTTCCGCTCGCCGAGCAGATCCTGGGGCTCGCGGCGCGCGGCGAGACGCTGGTGGGCATCGTCTTCAACCCCCCGCCCGCGGTGTCCCGGCTGGTGCGGATCGATCCCGTGACAGGACAGACCGCGGAGCTGCTGCCGCTCGAACCCGGTTTCCTCTACCTGCCCAACGAGCTCGACTTCGCTCCGGACGGCGACCTGTGGGGCGTGGGGGGAGTGGCGATTCCGATCGACCCGGTGCCGCCCGCGTCGTTCCGCATCGACCCGCAGGGCGACGTGTCCGGCGGGCCTCAACTGGCCCTCACCCCCAGCTTCGCCATCTCCGCGCCGCCCGGAAACTGCGGCAACGGCTCTCCGCTGGCGATCCCGGCGGCTTCGCCCGGGGGACTGGTCGCCCTGGTGCTGCTGCTCGCCGCCTGCGGCGCGGCCCTGGCCCGGGGAAGCCGAAAGGGAGCGACCGCCGACCGGCGGGGTCACCGGTGACGCGAAGTGCGAGTTCCGGATCCCGGCTTGATTCACGCCACGAGGATCAGCGCTCCGCCACCGGCAGCCACAGCTCGAACGCCGCCCCGCCTCCCGGCGGCTCGGTGAAGCGCAGATCGCCGCCGGAGCGGCGAGCGAGCTGGCGGGACAGAGCGAGGCCGAGGCCGACGCCGGCGGCCGGCGCCGACGGATCGCTGCCGGCGCCGGCGCGCTCGAACGGGCGGAAGAGCCGGCGCCGCGCGCCACGGGCGACGCCCGGCCCGCGGTC